>NZ_JBQKKT010000002.1:0-260607 GCF_052116585.1 Luteococcus sp. Sow4_B9
ACCAGGCCCGGTGACAACACCCCCCGGATCATTGGTGAGACAGGGGCACTGAGTCATGCCGGGCCCGGCGACCGTGACCCCTCCCTACGGGGTCACCAGCAAGGTAACGGGTGGATCCCTCGTCCGCGGCAAAGAGCTTGACCAATGTGCCGTTGGTGCGGACCACTTCAAGCCAGTGACTCTGGTCCGCCAACATGGTGCGGCGGTTCACCAAGGGATTGCCCTGCTGCATGATGGTGACGGACATGGGGTTCTGCTTCCCGACACAACCCTGCAGCAGCGTGGTGTAGGCCGTCGTGAACTTGGCGGCCTCATCCTCGGTGCCGAAGCGAAGGGCCTGACCAACCGCGCGTCGCTCGTCCTGGTCCTTGTAGTCGGAGGCAAGCACATGCTGGGGGGGTCGGCAACTCGATGCTGGCCGTGCAGCCCTGCATCACGAGTCCGGAGATCACCTGCTCGGGCTCGCGGGCATGGACCCAGGAGCCGTTGGGTTGATACGTTCCCTCGTCGCCCTCGCCAGGAACGGCTTTCCACCGCCCCAGCTCGGCGGCAAAGACGCTGTGGTCCAGATCGCCCGCAGTGGTCGCTGCGGGTGTCCTCGGAGCCTGCGGGGGAGATGCCTGGGCCTGGGTCTCGGGTGCCTCGGCGGGGGTGGTCGCGGCGGAGGCGGCACTGGCCCCTGTGCTGGGGTCGCTCGTCGAGGAATTCTGCTCCCCACTGCCGCACCCGGTGAGCAGGGCCAACAGGAGGAGCGTCGTGGTCGGGATGCTGGTCCGTCGCATTCTCATCGCACCTGGAAGTGTTGCCAGTCGAAGCCGCTCAGCCACTTGAAGCCATTGGCCTGGAAGGACTTGGTCATCGCGGAGTCGGAGAAGAGCATGCCGGGGCGACGATTGCTGCGGTCGACATAGGTTCGGCCATTGACCGGGTACCAGTAGCCATTCGGCTTGCGGTACGGATTCTCCCGCGGGTTGACGTCGACCGAACGGCCGTAGGTGTGGGGACTGGTGACATAGGGGTTGCCGTTGACCTGACGGCAGAAGAAGGCCGACGTGTTGTCAGCCGACATTGAGTTGTCGTCATTGCCGTAGGGGCTCGGGTCCTTCATCACGCGCATGGGGAAGTGTGCGACGAAGGCGGCGGTGAAGACATTGCGGAATCTGCTGACGTCGGTACTGCGCACGATCAGGTGCCCGGTGTGGATGCGTCCGTCGAAGCCGAAGTGGTTCATGGAGATCCGGGTGAGTTGTGAGGGTCCCACCGGGCAGCCGGCTCGGTAGGTGACCGGCACCATCGCGGCGGTCACGGAGCTGGTGCCGATGTCGATTCGGGCTGCCTTGTATTCGCGGAAGGTGCTCGAGAACCACGCACTGGGGTTGCTGTTGTAGTTGCTCTCCACCTTCCAGGTGCGGCCTATGATCCGTCCATTGTCATGGTTCAGGTGGGCGGTGAACCTGCCATCGGCGGTGGTGGTGACGGGGTGGGTGTAGGACCAGCGGGAGCGGCGCTCCTTGGGGAACCACGCCCAGACGGCCAGGCGGACTGTCCGGCCCGACATGCCGGTGGTCACCCGGCCCTGGATGCGAGTGCCCTTCACGGTGGACGCCGTGTAGTTGCTGGCGCTCATCCGGATGGCCGGGGCAGAGACCGCGATCGCGGGGGTGGTGGCGCTTACTCCGTTGGGGGCGGTCACCGAGGCGGGTTCAGGGCAATGCTGCCCGTGGCGGCAGCGGCCCGCATCTCGGCATCGGGACTCGGGGAGCTGCTGGGTGTTGAGCTGGGTGCGTCCTGCACAGCGCTGCCGGTGGCGTCAGGGGTCGTGGGGGAAGCGGCTTCGCTGGGCGTCGCCGGTGCGACGGGACTGTCCTGCGCATCCGGCGTCGGAGTCGTGCTGGGGCTCTGGGAGGCGACAGGGGAGGGGGACGACGTCGGTGTGGCCGAAGCGCTCGGTGTTGGGGGTGCACTCGGTGTTGGGGCTGCCTGCGCGCCCAGAGGGACGGTGAGGCCTACTGCGAGGGCGGCTGCGAGGTCGGTGGCAGCGGCGCGAACATGCATGTCTGGGCTCCTGTCCCGGGAACTAGTGCGCTGATCACAGCTGTCGGGGGTGCCAGCAACAGGGACCCGGTCGAGTCAGATCTTTCGGATCCGCACCCCGCGCACCTCGTGGTTGGGCCCCTTGCGGAGGATCACCGTCGCGCGGGGGCGGGTGGGGGCGACGTTCATCACCAGGTTGGGGCCGTTGATCTCGTCCCAGACCTGGTTGGCGAAGGCGATCGCCTCGTCGTCGGACATGGTGGCGTAACGGGCGAAGAAGCTGCGCGGATCGCTGAAGGCCGTCTCGCGCAGGGTGAGGAAGCGTTCGACGTACCAGTGGCGGATGTCCGCCTCGTCGGCGTCCACGTAGACGCTGAAGTCGAAGAAGTCGCTCAGGGCCAGCCCGGTGGTGCCATTGCTGCGGGCGCGAGCGGGCTGCAGCACGTTGAGGCCCTCGACGATGAGGATGTCCGGCCGGTCCACCACTTCCACATCGTCGGTGATGTCATAGGTCATGTGGGAGTAGACCGGTGCCTCCACCTTGGGGGCGCCGGACTTCACGTCGACGACGAAACGCAGCAGGGCCTTGCGGTCATAGCTTTCGGGGAAGCCCTTGCGGTCCAGGATCTCGCGGCGTTCCAGCTCGGCATTGGGGTAGAGGAAGCCGTCGGTGGTGATCAGCTGCACCTTGGGGCGGCCGGGGGAGCGGCTGAGCAGCTCGCGCAGCAGGCGGGCCGTGGTCGACTTGCCGACGGCCACCGAGCCGGCCACGCCGATCACGAAGGGCGTGCGACGCACATCGAGCCCCAGGAAGGCATTGGAGGCGCGGTAGAGGTGGCCCGTGTGGCGCATGTGCAGGTGGATGAGCTGCGTGAGGGGCACATAGACCGCACTCACCTCGTCCTGGTCGGTCGGGTCACCCAGACCGCGCAAGCGGTTCAGCGTCTGCTCGTCCAGATCGATGTCGGTGTTGTCGGCCAGGTCTGCCCAGGCGGCGCGATCCAGCTCGACATAGGGCCCGGACGGGTCGGTGGTCGAGTCCCGACGTGCCGTCGACGAGAAATCAGTCATCATTCGCCCTGCGTTCGGTGCAGGGCCTCCTCCGCACGCTAGATTCACACGTGTTCGGGTCCGTGTCCACCATGGATGGCTTTCTGGCGATCCGCTGAGCGCGCTGATTCGCGAATCGCTCACGTCATTTGTACACTTCTTGCCATGTGTGGAATTGTGGGTTATATCGGGCCGCGTAGCGCCCAGACCGTCGTCGTTGAAGGGCTTCGCAGGCTCGAGTACCGTGGCTACGACTCGGCCGGCATCGCCGTCGAGTCGAATGGCGTGATCTCGGCTCGCAAGAAGTCGGGCAAGATCACCAATCTGGATGCCGAGATTGCGGGCAACCCGCTGCCGGAGAGCAATCACGGCATCGGACACACCCGCTGGGCCACCCACGGTGGGCCCACCGACCAGAATGCGCACCCGCACGTGAGTCAGTCCGGCCGCGTCGCCCTGGTGCACAACGGCATCATCGAGAACTTCGCCGAGCTGCGCGCCGAGCTGGAAGGCCAGGGCGTCCAGTTCAAGAGCGAGACCGACACCGAGGCCGCCGCCCAGCTCCTGGGCAAGCTCGTCGACGAGGGCACCCCCCTCACCGAGGCCATGCACCAGGTGGCCAACCGTCTCCAGGGCGCGTTCACCCTGGTGGCCATCGACGCCAACGACCCCGACCGTGTTGTCGCCGCCCGTCACGACAGCCCCCTGGTGGTCGGCGTCGGTGAGGGCGAGAACTTCCTCGGCTCCGACGTGGCCGCCTTCCTGGAGTTCACCCGTGACGCCATCGAGCTGGGCCAGGACCAGGTGGTGGAGATCACCCGCGACGAGGTGAAGATCACGAACTTCGACGGCACCGAGGCCACGGCCGTCAAGCCCTACCACATCGACTGGGACATCGCCGCCGCCGAGAAGGGTGGCTACGACTGGTTCATGCGCAAGGAGATCTACGAGCAGCCGCAGGCCGTCGCCGACACCCTGCTGGGCCGCTATGACGCCGACGGACAGCTGACCCTGGACGAGGTGCGCATCTCGCCGGAGGAGCTGCGCCGCGTCAACAAGATCATCATCGTCGCCTGCGGCACCGCCTACCACGCGGGCATGGTGGCCAAGTACGCCATCGAGCACTGGACCCGCATCCCCTGCGAGGTCGACATCGCCAGCGAGTTCCGCTACCGCGACCCGATCATCGACCCCAACACCCTGGTGGTCACCATCAGCCAGTCCGGTGAGACTGCCGACACCCTGATGGCCATCCGTCACGCCCGTGAGCAGCACGCCAAGGTGATCGCGATCTGCAACACCAATGGCGCCACCATCCCGCGCGAGTCCGACGCCGTGATCTACACCCACGCCGGTCCCGAGCGTGGCGTCGCCTCCACCAAGGGCTACCTGACCCAGGTTGTCGCCTGCTACCTCCTGGGCCTCTACCTGGCCCAGGTGCGCGGCATGAAGTACGGCGACGAGATCAAGGCCATCACCGACGAGCTGGCCACCATGCCCGAGAAGATCCAGGCGATGCTGGACAATGACCAGCAGGTCCTGGACCTGGCCGCGCGCCTGAAGGACCAGCCGTCCTTCCTCTTCCTTGGCCGTCACGTCGGCTACCCGTCGGCGCTGGAGGGTGCGCTCAAGCTCAAGGAGATCGCCTACAAGCACGCCGAGGGCTTCCCCGCTGGCGAGCTGAAGCACGGTTCCATCGCCCTGGTCGAGCAGGACATCCCGATCTTCATCGCCGTCCCGCCGCGTGGCCGTGACCAGCTGCACGACAAGGTTGTCTCCAACATCCAGGAGGTGCGCGCCCGTGGCGCCCGCACCATCGTCCTGGTGGAGGAGGGTGACGACTCCGTCGTGCCCTACGCCGACCTGATCATCCGGCACGCCAAGACCTCGACCCTCCTGCAGCCGCTGCTCAGCATCATCCCGCTGCAGCTGTTCGCCTGCGAGGTGGCCACCCTGCTGGGCCACGACGTGGACCAGCCGCGCAACCTGGCCAAGTCGGTCACCGTCGAGTGACCTGAACCGATCCACCGCAACTGCCCTTTCCGGATTCCGGGGAGGGCAGTTGCGGTGTGTGCCCCCTCGGGTGGGGACAGGGTGCCGATCCTCCTGACGGCAGCACGGGCGTTTGCCGGGGGTGCGCGGACGGATATCGTCGTCCTGTGACTGATCAACCAAGCTTCGACGGAGGGCCCGGCTGGGTGGTGGATGCCACCACACTGCGGCCACGCATCGTCGATCCGGGCGGCTTCGCGGCCGATCGTGCGGGGGATGCGATGCTGCCCGTGCTGCAGTGCCTGTGGGGTGGCGATCCGGCGAGTGCCCGAGTGCTCCTGACCGACCTGCCCAGCGGCTACCAGCGCGACGTGCTCCTGGCCGAGGCGAACTCGCGTCTGGGCCAGCACGACGAGGCGGTCACCGGTCTGCGACTGCTTCGCACGAGTGCGCGCGATGCCGGCCGACGAGCCCATCTGGAAGAACAGCTGGGCCGGGCCCTGTTGTCCGCGGGTCGCCCAGCCGAGGCGTTGGGGCACTTCTCGGATGCCCTGGCCACGCGGCTGGCGACGGGTGCCTCGGCACGGAGCGTCCAAGCCCTGCGCCATGGGCTTGACCTGGCACGGGCCCGTGCCAGGCAGTGAGGTGATCTGGTGGCCGTGATCGGAATCGGCACCGACCTGTGCAGCATCGATCGATGGCAGGCCATGTGTGAGCGGCGTCCAGCGGTGGTGGAGCGCATCCTGACCCCCGCCGAGCGAGACCTGTCCCCGTCATCGCAGGCCGCTCGCTGGGCGGCCAAGGAGGCGCTCGCCAAGGCCCTCGGGGCGCCGGCCGGGATGGCCTGGAGCGATTGCGAGATCGTCCGCGACGAGCTGGGCGCCCCGCACTTCGAGCTCCAGGGAACCGTCCAGGCCCGCGCCGACGAACTGGGCATCACCCACATCCATCTCTCCATTTCCCACGATGGTGGCATGGCCACCGCACTAGTCGTCTGCGAGGCACGATGATTCCCGTCCACAAGGCACAACAGATCCGCGACGCCGAGGCCGCCTTCATGGCGCAGAATCCGGACGTCGATCTGATGCAGCTGGCCGCCGAGGGCGTCGCCGAGTGCGCCTTGCGCATGCTGGGCGATCCCGAGGGTTCCAGGCGCTATGTGCTGGTGGCCGTCGGCCCCGGCAACAATGGCGGCGACGGACTCTTCGCCGCGGCTCGGCTGGCTGAGGCGGGTTGTCAGGTCTCGCTGTGGCTGACCGCTGGCACAGCGCACGAGGCCGGACTGGCCGCGGCGACCCGAGCCGGGTGCCAGGTGGTGGAGTGCATCAGTGCCGCCGCCCACCTGGCAGAGGTGGACCTGCTCATCGACGCCGTGCTGGGCATCGGCGGACGGCCGGGCCTGGAACCCGCCGTCGCCACCTTCGCCGCCGAGGCCAGCATGCTCGAGGTGGACGTGCTGAGCGTTGACATCCCGTCGGGAGTGGATCCGGACAGCGCCGTACTGCCGGAGGACTGCTTCCGGGCCACTCGCACGATCACCTTCGCGGCCCGCAAGCCCTGCCACGTGCTCAAGCCTGCCGCGTCGGCCAGCGGTGTGGTGGAGGTCTTCGACCTGGGTCTGGAATTGCCGCGTCCGGCGCTGCGTCAGGCGCAGGTGGGCGACATCGCGCGGCGCTGGCCCCTGCCGGGCCCCACCAGCGACAAGTACTCCCGGGGTGTCATCGGCATCGACACTGGGTCGGCGCGCTACCCGGGTGCCGCGGTGCTGGGCACGATCGGCGCGCTGCATGCCGGGGCGGGCATGATTCGCTTCGTCGGTCCGGAGGTGGCTGCCAATCTGATCCGCACCACCTTGCCGAGCGTGACGCATGGTGAGGGCGCCGTGCAGGCCTGGTTGCTGGGTTCTGGCTGGGGCCAGACCGAGGCCAATCGCGAGCGTCTTGCTGCCCGGCTGGCGGCGGGCAAGGTGCCGGCCGTGATCGACGCTGACGCGCTGGTGATGCTGCCCGACACCCTGCCTGCGAACTGTCTGTTGACCCCGCATGCCGGCGAGCTGTCCCGCATGCTCGGCGTGGAGCGCTCCATCGTCGAGGCCGATCCGTTGCGACACGGCAGGATGGCGGCGGAGCGCTGGGACTCGGTGGTGCTGCTGAAGGGCGCCACCCAGTACGTTGTCACCCCCGACGGGCAGATGACGCTCGCCGTCCCCGGCCCCTACTGGAGTGCCCAGGCCGGATCCGGGGACGTGCTGGCCGGGATCTGCGCCACCCTGCTGGCCAGTGGCCTCTCGGCTGCCGATGCGGCGCTGCTGGGGGCCTCGGTGCAGGCGATGGCCGCCCAGCGTCGCCGGGGGCCCTTCCCGCCCGACGTGATCGCGCGTGAGGTGGCCACCATCGTCGGCGAGTTCGACTTCATCGCCTGATCCAGACCAATGACTGGGCCGGTCCCCTGAGGGGACCGGCCCAGTTACGTCACGTGGTGGCCTGCTGTCAGCGGGCGTCTGGAGGACCGATCAGAGCAGCGAGCTGGTCAGGCGGGGGAGGGTGACGCCCATCCGGATGGCCTCCCGGTAGTGGTCGACGAGTTCCTCGCAGATGTGGGACCAGGTGCGGAACTCGACGGACTCGCGAGCGGAGCGGCCGAAGGCCTCCCGCTTGTAGTCATCTCCCACCAGGTCCATCACGTAGCCGCGCAGCTGGTCGAGTCGGCCGGGCTCGTAGAGCCAACCGGTGTGTGAGGGCGCAACCAGGTCGATGGGGCCGCCGCGACGCGGGGCGATGACCGGCAGGCCGCTCGCCTTGGCCTCCTGGAGCGTCTGGCCGAAGGTCTCCAGCTCACCGGTGTGCACGAACAGGTCGAAGCTGGCCAGCAGGCGCGGAAGCTCGTCACCAGTGCGCATGCCGAGGAAGATTGCATTCGGAAGGTTGTCCTCCAGCTCGGCGCGGCTGGGGCCGTCACCGATGATGACCAGCTTGATGCCGGGGATGTCGGCGATGGCCGCCAGGTCACCCACGCGCTTCTCGGCCGCCAGGCGACCCATGTAACCGACGACCCGCTCACCATTGGGGGCCCAGCTGCGGTGCAGCTCCTCGTCCCGCTTGGCCGGGTGGAAGCGCACGGAGTCGACACCGCGAGCCCAGATGCCCACCCGCGGGATGCCCTGCTCCAGCAACTGGTTGCGGGCATAGGTGCTGGGTGCGAAGTTCAGCGTCGCCAGCTCGTGGGCCTGACGCAGTCGGTACCACAGGAGCGGCTCCAGGGCCGGAAAGCCGTATTGGGCGGCATAGGTGGCGATCTCCGTCTGGTAGATGCCGACGCTTGGGATGTTCAGGCGGGCCGCGCTCAGGGCGGCCTTGTAGCCGATGGCGAAGGGGGCGGCCAGGTGCACCACGTCGGGACGGAAATCGGCCAGCGCACGCTCGATCATGAAGCGCGGGGCGGTGTTGACCCGGACATCGCTGTAGCCGGGCAGACCCACGGAGGCGAGTGTGACCACCGGGAATCCCTCGTACTGCTTGGGCACACGCCCGGCATCATTGGGGGCGAGGACCATCGCCTCGTGGCCGGTGGCCCGCAGGTGCTCCAGCATGCGCAGCACGGAGTTGGTGACCCCATTGACCTGGGGAAGGAATGACTCGGTCGCAATCGCTACTCGCACATTTCGATGGTAACCACCTGCCCAGCGGGGCTCGTGCACGTTGGCACGCCAGGGGGATGAAGCTTGCGTGACTTTTGATCGGACTTCCCGTCACCCTGAGTTCACGTGTTCGGCCCGCGTTCCGACGCACGTACCAGAACCGACCCGCTGCGGTTCTTGCTCCTGAGAACGGGCTGATCCGAACAAATTGGGTTGTGGGAGCCCGGCTGGTAGAGTTTCCACAGTTGTGGGTGATTCGTGCCCGGGAGTCCACACCCGGGGCGGTAGTCCCCCCAGCGCAGTAGAGCGGATCAGTTGCAGCTTGGATGAGGCGACCAATTCGCCCCCAGCGCCTGATGCCTGATGGCCTCGAGTGCCATGTTCCGTCGCCCATCAATCTGCGTGCAAGTTGTGAAAGTGCATGTTGGTGCGCCGCGGTTCCTTGTGTCGAACACGTGTCCAGTAACCGATGTCGACGAACACGGAGTCGTTCCCGGCCCGTGACGAACCAGCCACGACGGCTGCCCCGACGGGCGCACTGCGCCCAGAAGTGAGTACCACCATGCCCCGTCCCACCCCGCATGGCCGCAAGGCCGCCAAGACCCCCGGATTCAAGCCCGCCAAGAAGGGCCCGAAGAACTTCAAGGCCGACGGAACTCCCAAGAACCGCTGGAGCGCGGACAAGCGAGCTGCCCTGGGCCACGCGCCGCGCAGCAAGTGGGAGAACCGTGATGACCGCGCTCCCCGTGGTGAGCGCGAGGAGCGCGGCTACCGTTCCAATGAGCGCGAGGACCGCGGATTCCGTGGCGACCGTCCGGAGCGCGGCTACCGTGGCGACCGTCAGGAGCGCGGCTACCGTTCCAATGACCGCGAGGAGCGCGGATTCCGCCCCGAACGTCGTGAGGACTTCCGCTCCAATGCCCCCCGCACGGCCGACTCGAAGGGTCGCAACTTCGAACGCTTCGACCCGCGTTCCGTGGAGCCCCGCGCCGAGGATCGCGGCGACCGTCGTGAGGGTGGCTTCGGGGGGCGCGCTCCCCGTCAGATGGACCGCGGCCAGTTCGACGGCGGCAGCCGCGGAGGCCGCCAGGACCGTTTCGAGCGTGGTGATCGTCGGGACTTCAGCCGTGGCGATCGTCGTGAGGGCGATCGTTTTGAGCGTGGCGATCGTCGTGAGGGCGATCGTTTCGAACGCGGCCCGCGCAAGGACTACCGCCCCGCCCGCAAGTTCGACTCCGCGCCGCGCCCCAAGTGGGAGCCGCGCGTGGACCGTCAGCCCTGGGAGCGTCCCGAGCGGCCGCAGCGCGATGAGCGTCCGGCCCGCGGTCATGGCAAGGATGACCGGATGCCGGCCGATGAGCGCACTTGGCGTGACGAGCGTCCGGCGCGCAATGAGCGTTCGTCCTTCACCCGGGATGACCGTCCGTCCCGCGGTGAGCACCGCTCCTTCGACCGTCGCGAGAACCGTTCCTTCGACCGTCGCGAGGACCGCCCGGCCAACGAGAACCTGGACCAGATGAGCTGGGAGGCCACCGACCTCGGCGAGGTCGACGACTCCGCAGTGGTGGAGACCGAGGGCTTCGCCGCCCTGGGCGTGCCGAAGAAGCTCGTCGCTGCACTGGACAAGCAGGGCATCACTAGCCCCTTCCCGATCCAGACCGCCACCATCCCCGACGCGATCGCCGGGCGCGACGTGCTGGGCCGCGGCCAGACCGGCTCGGGCAAGACCCTGGGCTTCGGCCTGCCGATGCTGACCCGGATCTCCCAGGCCGAGTCCACCGGTGGCGCCCCGCGCGGCCTGGTGCTCGTCCCCACCCGTGAGCTGGCCCTGCAGTGCGCGGACGTGCTCGCCCCGCTGGCCAAGACCCTGCGCCTGGACCTGACGCTGATCGCCGGCGGCATGGGCTACGGCCCGCAGCTGCGCGCCTTCGACCGTGGCGTCGACATCGTCGTCGCCACCCCCGGCCGCCTGATCGACCTGCTGGAGCAGGGTGCCGTGGACCTCTCGCAGGTCCTGGTCACCGTCCTCGACGAGGCCGACCACATGGCGGACCTGGGCTTCATGCCCGCCGTCACCACCCTGATGGACACCGTGCCGGCCGACGGCCAGCGCCTGCTCTTCTCCGCGACCCTCGACGGCGCCGTGGACAAGATCGTCAAGAAGTACCTCCATGACCCGATCACCCACGAGGTGGACTCGGACCGCGCGTCGGTGACCACCATGGAGCACGTGCTGCTGCACGTCCCGCCGCACGAGAAGAACGCCATCACCGCGGAGATCGCCAACCGCGAGGGCCGTTCCGTGATCTTCTGCCGTACCCAGATGGGCACCAACCGCGTCGCGGAGCAGCTGCGCGCCGCCGGCGTGATGGCCGGTGCGCTGCACGGTGGTCTGACCCAGGGCGCCCGCACTCGCATTCTCGCTGCCTTCAAGGAGGGCACCGTCCCGGTCCTGGTGGCCACCGACGTTGCGGCCCGTGGCATCCACGTCGACGACGTGACCCTGGTGCTCGAGGTGGACCCGCCGATGAACCACAAGGACTACCTGCACCGCGCCGGACGCACCGCCCGTGCCGGGACCAAGGGTGTCGTGGCCTCCATCTGCCTGCCCCACCAGCGCCGCAGCATGCTGCGCCTGTTGGGTGCCGCCGGTGTGAAGGCCGAGCAGCTCAGCACCCACCCCGGTGAGGAGGCCCTGGCCGAGAAGACCGGCGCCCGCCCCGTGACGGCAGCCCCGATCGAGGATGCCGAGTACGAGCGCATCATCGCTCCGAAGCGTGGCGGCGGTCGTGGCCCGCGCCAGGGTGGTGGCCGCGGTGGCTTCGGCGGTGGCCGTGGTGGCTACCGTGGCCAGGGTGGCGGTGGCCGTCGCTTCGGCGGTGACCGCGATCGAGGTGGCCGCGGCGGCAATGGCGAGGGATGGCGCCGCGATCGCTGAACGGCGATCGAGGACCGCTGTGCACGCGCGTAGAGTTGGACGACGTGAACAATCCTGACCAGGTGAGCCTGCGCATCGCCGAGCGTTGCGACGCACCCCAGATGCTGCAGGTCATCCACGAGGCATTCGGCGCCCGGCCGGCGGTGGACCCGCCGGCCGCGGCCCTGTCCGACACCGTGGCCGACATCGAGGCCCGGCTGGCCGCTGCCCCCGGCGTGATCGCGGAGGTGGACGGCCGGATGGTCGGCTGCCTCCTGACCAGCAGCGACGGCGAGGTCGGCGGCCTGCACCGGGTCAGCGTGCTGCCCGGCGAGCGCACCCACGGCGTGGCCGCCCAGATGGTGCGTGGCGCCGGTGAGGTGCTCGTCGAGCTGGGTGCTCGACGGGCGGAACTCCTGTGCCGCAAGGAATTCCCGGAGACGCTGCAGTGGTGGACCAACCACGGCTTCCGGGTGCTGCGCGACGCTCCCCTGGGGCACGTGATGGGCATCGATCTGCCAGCCCTGGTGGACGTGCCCACCGGTGAGCAGATGCAGGAACTGGGCAGGCGACTGGCCGGGATCCTGCGCGCCGGGGACGTCGTCGTCGCCTCCGGAGACCTGGGCGCCGGCAAGACCACCCTGACGCAGGGGATCGGCGCCGGCCTGGACGTCGACGGGCCGGTCATCTCGCCCACCTTCGTGCTCAGCCGGGTGCACCACAACCGTGGCGACGGCCCGGACCTGGTGCACGTCGACGCCTACCGGCTGGGTTCGGAGGCGGAACTGTTCGACCTGGACCTGGACCAGACCCTGCCCGAGGCGGTGACGCTGGTGGAGTGGGGCGCGGGCCTGGCCGAGGGACTGTCCAACTCGGTGCTGCAGATCGACATCCGACGCAGCGTCGACCCCGACGACGAGACCCGCACCGTCTACCTGCAGGGCACCGGCGAGCGCTGGCACGGCGTCGACCTGCACACCCTGGGAGAGGAACTCTGATGGCCTGGACCCTTGCGCTGGACACCTCCACCGACATCTGCCTGGCACTGGCCAAGGACGGGCAGGCGGTGGCCTCCCGGCTGATCGCCGACCGTCGCGGACACGCTGAGAAGCTGATGCCCGCCGTCGTCGAGCTGTGCACCGAGGCGGGGATCACCGTCGCCGACGTCACCGAGGTGGCCGTCGGTCTGGGGCCCGGTCCCTTCACCGGCCTGCGGGTGGGAATCGTGACTGCGCACACCATCGCGTCGCTGGCCGGCACCACGATGCACGGCGTGTGCAGTCTGGACGTCGTGGCCCGTCAGTGGGTGGACGCAGCGGACGCACCCCACGGTGACTTCGTGATCGCCTCCGACGCGCGACGCAAGGAGCTCTACTGGGCTCGCTATGACCGCACGGGCAGCCGCATCGACGGACCGCACGTCAGTGCCCCCACCGAGCTTCCCGAGGGCCTGCCGATCGCCGGCCCGGGTCACACTGCCTTCCCCGAACTCTTCATCGCTGGTGGCCCCGAGCAGTTCGACGCGTCCGTGCTGGCCACGCGCTGGGCCGAGCTGCCCGACGCCGGCCGCGACGCGATGTACCTGCGCAAGCCGGATGCCGTCGCGCCGACCACCCGCAAGTCCACCCTGCTCAGCAGCAGCGGCAAGCGCCTGACGCTCAAGCCGCTGCAGGCCGACGCATGATCTTCGGGGCGGCCCGGGAGGCCGATGTCGACGCGATCATGGAGCTGGAGTGCGGCGCCTTCCACCCCTGGGAGCGGTGGGGGCGGCAGTCCTGGCTCGACGAGATGCACGCCGACGACCGGTTCGTGATCACCGCACGGGATGCCGACGACCGGGTGATGGCCGCGGCCACCTTCCAGTGCGTCGCCGATGACGCGGACCTCCACCGCATCATGGTCGCCCGCCAGCACCGTGGCGAGGGTGCCGCCAAGCACATGATGCGGGCCGGGATGGAGTGGGCCCGGGCCATCGGTGCCGAGCGGATGTTGTTGGAGGTCCGTGAGGACAACGACGCGGCGATCGCGCTGTACGAGACCTTCGACTTCGAACCGATCAGCCGTCGTGAGAACTACTACGGGCAGGGAGTGCACGCCATCCTGATGGCCGCGCCTCTTGCCGCACAGCGCCCCCAGGGGCTGAGTGATGATGGGTTGGACTGATGAGTGAACCGCTGATCCTGGGCATCGAGAGCTCCTGCGACGAGACCGGCGTCGGAATCGTCCGGGGCAATGAGCTGTTGGCCAATGAGGTGGCCAGCTCGGTGGAGCAGCACGTGCGCTTCGGTGGCGTGGTGCCGGAGGTGGCGTCCCGGGCACATCTGGAGGCGATGGTTCCCGCGTTGGAGCGTGCGCTGGCCGCCGCCGACGTGGACCTCTCGGAGCTGGACGGCATCGCCGTGACCGCCGGTCCCGGGCTGATGGGTGCCCTGGTGGTGGGTCTGGCCTCCGCGAAGGCACTGGCCGCGTACACCAACAAGCCGCTCTACGGACTGAACCACCTGGCTGGCCACGTCGCCGTCGACCTGCTGGACCACGGTCCGCTGCCGACGCCGGCCGGCGCGCTGCTGGTCTCCGGTGGTCACACGGAGCTGCTGGTGGTCAACGACATTGCCACCGACATCGTCCAGGTGGGCGGCACCATCGACGACGCCGCGGGCGAGGCCTATGACAAGGTGGCCCGCGTGCTGGGCCTGCCGTACCCCGGTGGACCCGTGATCGACAAGGCCGCCCAGCAGGGCGACCCGAAGGCGATCCGCTTCCCCCGTGGCCTGACCACGAAGAAGGACCTGGAGAAGCACCGCTTCGACTACTCCTTCAGCGGCCTCAAGACGGCCGTCTCCCGCTGGGTGGAGACCCGGGAACGCGACGGTCTCGACCTTCCGATCAATGACGTCGCAGCCAGCTTCCAGGAGGCGGTCTGCGACGTGCTGACCGCCAAGGCCGTCGACCTGTGCGAACACCACGGCCTGGAGCACTTCCTCATTGGTGGTGGCGTGGCTGCGAACTCGCGACTGCGCACCCTGCTGGAGGAGCGCATGGCGGCAGCAGGCGTCGAGCTGCGCCGCCCCCGCCCCGGGCTGTGCACGGACAATGGTGCGATGATCGCTGTCCTGGGTTCCGAGGTGGTCAAGAAGGGCGGCAAGCCGTCCAGCATGGACATCGGCGCCAACTCCGGGCTGCCGATCTCCACGATCCTGGTCTGACCCCTCGACAGGCTCGGGGAACTCACGGTGGCCGAGCCTGTCGAGGCCCCGACGGCAACGAATTCCGCGGGTGTGTATACGCATACACACCCGCGGATTTCGTTGTTTTCCGGGACTTCTAGAGGAGGACCCGCAGGATGTGCACGCCCAGGATGACGGCGGTGAAGGCCGGGTAGAACCACGCGAGCCATGGCGACGAGCGAGGCCAGCTCAGGTCCTCACCGGTGACGGGGGAGCGCGGGTGCTCCCGTCGTTCGCGCCAGGTGAGCCAGGCACCCGTGGCGAGCAGGGATCCGGCCAGCAGCCACAGGCTCCACAGGGGCACCTCGAAGACCGTGCGGTCCTGTTCCACGAGCACCCACCAGGCAGCCATGAAGACGACGACGCCGGCGACGAGGGGCCGCCACGAGGTGGTCAGGTGTGCGATCAGCTGGGTCGCCAAGCCCCACAGCGTCGCCAGCCCGGCGAGGGCGAGGGCGCCCAAGGTGATGCCGACCTGGCTCGAGAGGGTCGCGTCGCTCGGCAGGTAGATCGTGATCAAGAAGGCGCCGATGGTGACCAGGGGCGGCAGCATCCGTCGGGCGAAGTTCGTCGCGGGGACGGGTCCGGGACGCAGCTGGCGGGCGTAGGCGAGAGGATCACCGAAGGCCTCGTCGGGGTGGACCTGTGCGTCGCGGCAGTATTCCCGCACGGCCGCCAGTGCCTCGCCCACCTCGCGCCCCGAGGCACCGCGCAGCCTCAGCTCCTGGCTCAGGGTGGCCTCCCACTTCTGCAGTTCGCCGACGTCCATGGCGGATTCCTTTCGACAAGGGGGCTCAGCGGTGGGCGAGCCAGCGGAAGAAGAGCAGGGCACCCGGGCCCCACAGCGGCATCGCGGCCAGCACCCACCACCAGAAGGCGGGCACCATGCTGGGGGTCTGGCCGGTGCGGGGGTCGATCGTGCGGTCCCTCGTCCACCGCCAGGCCGCGACGGTGGCGAGCGAGAGGCACAGGAAACAGAGCGTCCAGAGGATCCAGGCAGGAGCGACGATCGCCGTCGTGGTCCAGTCGCGCAAGGCCTGGGAACCCATCTGGAAGCCCATGAAGGTCACCATGAACAGGAGGAACCCCTGCCCCTTGTGCCATTGCATCCGACGTTGGGACACGACGATGCCGAGCATCGCGACCAGCCCGAAGGGGACCAGGGCAAGGGATCCCCAGGACACGTCCACAGGCTCCCGCAGGCCGACCAGCGGCATGAAAGCCGTCATGTAGCCGCCGATGATGGCCAGGACCATGCCGCCGTAGGTCAGGGCGATGGCTCGGGGACTGCGTTGGTCGTCGGTCAGTTCGGCGGCATAGGTCACGGGGTCCCCGAAGGCGTCGACCAAGCTGTCGCCAGTTTCCTGCACGTGCGCCTCGATGGTGGCCCACGCCTCGCCCATCTGGTGCCCGGAGGCCCCGCGCAGCCGCATCTCCTCCAGGAAGACGCCTCGCCAACGCTCCACGTCTTCACCGCGGGTGTTCCAGATGATGCCCTTCTCCATGGCCATGTCAGTGTCCTTCCCTGTCGCAGATGAAGCCGTGGGTGAGGCGGCTGAACCGGTCCCACCGTTCCGCCTCGCTGGCGAGGTATGTCTCGCCTGCCAGGGTCAGGCGGAAGTACTTGCGGCCGGGGCCGCGGGAACCCATCTGCCATTTGGTCTCGACGCGTCCCGCCTCCTCCAGGCGGGCCAGCAGGGGGTAGAGGGTCCCGCCCTTCACGGTGCCCAGCCCGATCTCCTCCAGGCGCGTCGCGATGGCGTAGCCGTAGGTCGGACCTTCGGACAGGATGCGCAGCACGGAGAGCTCCAGCACTCCGCGCAGCCACTCCGTCGGCCATCCCTCGTCCATGGATTAGACAGTACGCCAATCTAGTCAGGCGCGCTACACAAATTGGCGCACTACCCAAAGATTCCGTCGAAAGTCGTACCCGCGATTCCTGCGCCCGTCCGACGCGAACCGCACCACACAAGGGCAATGATGGGGCGGTGAACACTGCACCGCTCCCCAGCCCCTGGTGGCGACGGATCCCCGGCGTCTGCTGGGCCGCCGTCATCGCCGCCCTCTATGGCCTGCTGACCCTCGGTGCGACGGGGTGGGGAGCCGGGTTTCCGGACGTCCTGGACCGTGCCTCGCTGGCGCGGCACACGCTGGCCTGTCTGGTGGTGCTGGCCGCCTTCCTGGCCCTGGTGCGCTGGCCCGTTGCGGCCTTCCTGGTGGTGGCCGTCGCCGTCTTCCAGCTGCGCTTCATGCCGGGCCTGCTGGACTTCGCCCCCAGCTCGTTGCTGATCCCGGCCGGTTACCACCTGGGTCGCCGCACCCGCACACGGACCGCCGCTGCCCTGGCGCTGCTCGCGACCATCGTCGGCGTCGCCGCGTCAGCCGTGCAGTACGGCAACCAGCTGACGGATATCGGGGTGGACCAGGCGACGCTGCCAGAGGGGATGCACTACACGGCTTCCACGGTGCTCACCTTCATCACGGGGCACGTACAGGACGTGCTGCTGCCCGTCCTGGCCGGAATCATCGTGCGTCGGCAGGTGGCGCAGGCGGAAGCCATCGAGGCCCGCGCGGCGCGGGAGCGTGCCGCCGTGATCACCGCCAAGGCAGCCCGCAAGGTCAATGCCGACGACTCGGCCACTGCAGGGGAGCTGATCGACGACGTCGTCACCGAGACCCAGGCCGCCCAGTCCAGCCTGCGGCAGATGGTCCGCGTGCTGCACGACCCGGATGACGTGGTCCCGCTGCACCCACAACCACGGCTGGGGGAGATCGACGCCTTGGTGCAGCGCGCCCGGCAGATCAACCCGGACATCGTGCTGGAGGGCGACGACCCGGACGGCATCCCCGCGTCGGACTCGACGGCACTCGCGGCAGTGCGGATCGTGCAGGAGTCTCTGACCAATGCCCACCGACACGCCCCGGGCGCCCCGGTGACCGTGCGCCTGGAACGCGACGGTGACTGGCTCGCCGTCGAGGTGGTCAATGGACGATCGTCACGCCTCGTCGACGACACCGGGCTGGGCATGCGTCAGGGCATCGAGGGCATGACCCAGCGCGCCCGACTGCTGGGAGGCTCCCTGGAGGCCGGACCACACGGGCGGGGGTGGCGCGTGGCTGCCGAGCTGCCGCTGCACCCCGTCGAGGTGGATCTGTGATCCGGACGACTCATCTGACAAGGATCTGCACCCGGCTCGGTGTGCGAGACCGGGTGCAGCTCGTCGTCTGGGCCCATCGGTGCGGACTGGCGGGGTGGCGCCGGCGGCACCGGCGGATCAGCGACGGGTCACCCGTCAGGCGCCGATCCGAACTCTCAGGGAGTTCTTGGCCCGGGCCGCGAGCCGTCAGGCCTTGAGGGCCTGGGCGTGGACCGCGTCGAGCGCGGCGATCTCGGCCTGCACCTCGGCGACGGTCGCGCCTGCGTCGAACCAGACACCCACGGCGTGGGTCAGCTGGCGGTTCACCTGGCGGTAGCCCTCGGGCTTCTTGCCCAGCAGCGTGCGGTCGCGGCTGATACGGATCTCCCAGATCTTGGTGTTGAGCACGTCCTTGACGTAGATGGTGGCGCGGTCGGTGGGCTGCAGGTCGGGGTAGGTGGAGACCCGCTCGAAGGTGGCCTGCACGTCCTGCTTGCTCTCGTTGATCATCTCGACGGTGGCGGTGGGATTGACCAGCCGGAGCACGGCGCGGGTGATGCAGAAGCCGAGCTCGATGTGTGCGGTGTCCACCTTGGTGGTGAGCTCGGTGGTGGCGCGGTGGATCGTCTGGGCGGTGAGCAGGAAGAGCTCCACGCGCGGCTTGACGATGGCCATGTCGAAGGCGGGCACGCGTCCGGCGACGATCGCCTCGATGGTGCCGCGGAGCTCGAGGGCGGTCTTGACCAGGTTGCGGATCTCGGTGCGGTAGTCGACCTTGGGCCGATCTGCCTCGGGGATGCGATCGAGGGTCTGCTGCAGGCTGGTGAGTTCGGCCAGGCGGGCGTCCACCAGGGCAAGCGACTGCTCGGCCTCCTGGAGTGCGGTGGTGGTGTTGGTCTGGCTGGCGGGTGCCGAGCTGGCCACCGGGGCCGCGACGGCTGGCAGTGCGGGCGCCAACAGGGCGGCGCCAAGGGCGGGGACGAGGAGGACGGAACGCTTCATGAATCTGCTCCTGGATGGTGTGTGGGGTGGGTGTCCGGGAGGGACGATCAGGAGATTATCCAGAATTCTTCGACGGCTGGTGGCCGCGCATTGTCGATATTCCCGTGGTGATGAATTCTATCGGGGGAGACCATCGGTCGTTCATGGTTCAACGTGATGAAAGGGCTTGTCCATGCGGTGTTTCGGGTATCCAGGAAGGCATGTCACGTGAAGGAGTGACACCAGTTCATGGGACATCCAGCCGTTCCGGAATGTCGCGAAATGACCCGGTGCGGGGGAGTTCAAGTCAACCCGGAATTCTGGTTCGTGGTGGGGGGATTCGGCCATCGTCGTCGTCCCCGCGGCGCGCCGGGAAGGTAGGCTCGGCGCATGCCCCTGACCCCCATCCTGACCACCCTTGCCTTCGTCCTCCACCCCGACGGAGAGCGGGTGCTGATGGTCCATCGCACGGCCCGGCCCGGCGACGAACAGCTCGGCAAGTACAACGGTCTGGGCGGAAAGGTCGAGCCTGACGAGGACGTCGTCGCCTGCATCCGTCGCGAACTGCGGGAGGAGGCCGCCATCGAGGCGACCGGTCTGCGGCTGCGGGGCACCGTCAGCTGGCCCGGCTTCGGCCGTCACGGCGAGGACCACTTCGGCTTCATCTTCGTCGTGGACGCCTTCACGGGAGAGGTGCCGGACATCAACGAGGAGGGGGTGCTGAGCTGGGAGCGGATCGACGGACTCGACCAGCTGCCGATGTGGGAGGGGGACCGGCACTTCCTGCCGCTGGTCTTCGACGAGTCGATCGCCCAGTTCCACGGCTGCCTCCCCTACGAGGACGGCCGCCCCACCGGGTGGAGCGTGACAACCCTGTGAGTCTCCTGCACAGCCCCGAGGGTGCTGCGGCCCTGGCTGAGGCGATGGGGGAGATGGACCCCTCGTCGCTCGCTGCGGCGACGCGCCTGCGACGCACCCACAGCCCCGAGCTTGCCGCCGAGGCGCTCGGTCAGGCGGAATTGCGACGCAGGGCCCGCACCAAGTTCGGCGAGGATGCCGGCCGACTCTTCTTCACCCACGACGCCCTCGAACAGGCCACCCGCCCCGCCGTCTCCGCCTGGCGCGCCCGGCGTCTCCGGCGGGAGGGGATCACCCGCGTCGTGGACCTCGGGTGTGGCATCGGCGCCGACGCGCGGGCCCTCCTGGCCGAGGGGATCGACGTGGTGGCCGTCGAACTGGACGAGACCACTGCCCAGCACGCCGCCGCCAATCTGGGTGCCGGAAGGCCCCTCGACAAGCTCGGGGACCTTGGGTGTTCGTCGGCCGAGCCTGTCGAGGCCCCCAGTGCCGTCGTCATCCACGGCGATGCCGTCGCCCTCGCCCCCGAGCTGCTGGCCGGGGCGGGCCCCGAGACCTGTGTCTTCATCGACCCGGCCCGGCGCACCGAAGCTGGGCGCACGTGGAAGGTGGAGTCCTTCACCCCGCCGTGGGACTTCGTCCTGTCTCTGCTCGACGGTCCGCACTCCACGGTGGTGAAACTGGGGCCCGGTGTCCCCAAGCAGCTCCTGCCCGACGGCGTGGAGGCACTCTGGGTGGCCGAGGGGCACGACGTCGTCGAGTGCTCCCTGTGGCGCACGCCCGGCGCGCGCCCGGTGCACGGCGCGGTCCTGCTGCCCCTCGACAAGTTCGGGACGCGGGAAGGTGAGGAGCCCCTCCGCGTCGACGCACGGGCCCACGAGCCGCTGCCCGTAGGGCCCGTGGGGCGTTACCTGCTGGAACCGCATGGCGCGGTCATCCGTGCCGGAGCCCTGGACCGGATCGCCCCTGACGCCTGGCTGCTGGATCCCCAGGTGGCCTACCTGTCCACGGACCATCCCGTGGACACGCCCCTGGCCACGTGCTTCGAGGTGCTGGAGAACCTCGACTACAACCCCAAGACCCTCAAGGCGTGGGTCCGGGAGCATCGTGTCGGGACCCTGGAGATCAAGAAGCGGGCCCTCGACGTCGATCCTGCAGAACTCCGCAAGAGGTTGCAGCCCAAGGGCCCCCATCAGGCGACGATCATCCTGGTCCGCACCCCGGCAGGTGCCCGCGCTCTCGTGGTGCGACGCGCGTCGGCTGGCACTCGGCTTGAAGGAGTGCCAGCGTCGGTATAACTTTGGTTCTGGCACTCGGTGATGCTGAGTGCCAACAGCCGTCGGCGGCACCCGCGACGACGCCCCGGCTGCTCACATGACCTTGAAGATCGACGCCTCACCAGGCGCTACTAGTCAGAAAGGGGTTTGACGTGGCAACCACGATCAAGCCGCTCGAGGACCGCGTCCTCGTCCAGCCGCTGGAAGCAGAGCAGACCACCGCCTCGGGCCTGGTCATTCCGGACACCGCCAAGGAGAAGCCCCAGGAGGGCAAGGTCGTCGCCGCAGGCCCCGGCCGCTTCGACGACCAGGGCAAGCGCGTCCCGATGGACGTTGCCGAGGGCGACGTCGTCGTGTTCAGCAAGTACGGCGGCACCGAGGTCAAGTACGACGGCCAGGAGTACCTGCTCCTGAACGCCCGCGACATCCTCGCCATCGTCCAGAAGTGACCCACTTCGCGGCAAGGGGGGCGACCCCCTTGAACCCCCGCGACACTCGCGCGCTCCGCAGCTCGCAAGCTCGCAGCTGCGCTCGTGAGACGAAGAAGTGACCTCTGCCGCGCCCGCTGATCCAGACGGACGGCGGGCGCGGTTCTCACACCCGCAAGAACTCACTCCACAGGAGTATTGAATGCCCAAGATCCTGCAGTTCGACGAGGAGGCCCGCCGCTCGCTCGAGCGTGGCGTCGACACCCTCGCCAACACCGTCAAGGTGACCCTCGGCCCCAAGGGCCGCTATGTCGTGCTCGACAAGAAGTTCGGCGCTCCGACCATCACCAATGACGGCGTGACCGTCGCTCGTGACGTCGAGCTGAACGACCCCTACGAGAACCTCGGCGCCCAGCTCGCCAAGGAGGTCGCCACCAAGACCAATGACGTCGCCGGTGACGGAACCACCACCGCGACCGTGCTGGCCCAGGCCCTGGTGCACGAGGGCCTGAAGGCCGTCGCCTCCGGCTCCAACCCCGTGGGCCTCAAGCGCGGCATCGACAAGGCCGTTGCCGCCGTCGAGGAGGAGCTGAAGAAGGTCGCCAAGCCGATCGAGACCACCGAGGACATGGCCGCCGTGGCCAACATCTCCTCGCGCGACGAGGTCATCGGCAAGCTCATCGCCGATGCCTTCGACAAGGTCGGCAAGGACGGCGTCATCACCGTCGACGAGTCCAACACCTTCGGCACCGAGCTCGAGTTCACCGAGGGCATGCAGTTCGACAAGGGCTACCTGAGCCCCTACTTCGTCACCGACGCCGACCGCATGGAGGCCGTCCTCGACGATCCGTACATCCTCATCCATTCGGGCAAGATCAGCGCCATGAACGAGCTGCTGCCCGTGCTGGAGAAGGTCATCGAGGCCAAGGGCACGCTCTTCATCGTGGCCGAGGACGTCGACGGCGAGGCGCTGTCCACCCTGGTGGTCAACAAGATCCGCGGCACCTTCACCTCCGTTGCCGTCAAGGCTCCCGCCTTCGGCGACCGCCGCAAGGCCATGCTCGAGGACATCGCCATCCTCACCGGCGGCCAGGTCGTGGCCCCCGAGGTCGGCCTCAAGCTGGACCAGGTGGGCCTGGAGGTCCTCGGCCGCGCCAAGCGCGTCGTGGTCACCAAGGACAACACCACCATCGTCGACGGCGCCGGCGAGTCCGACGAGGTCGCCGCCCGCGTGCAGCAGCTGCACGCCGAGATTGCCCGCTCCGACAGTGACTGGGACCGCGAGAAGCTGCAGGAGCGCGTCGCCAAGCTGGCCGGCGGCGTCTGCGTGATCCGCGTCGGTGCTGCCACCGAGGTGGAGCTCAAGGAGACCAAGCACCGCATCGAGGACGCCGTCAGCGCCACCCGCGCCGCGATCGAGGAGGGCATCGTCGCCGGTGGCGGCTCCGCCCTCGTCCACGCGTCGAAGGTCCTGGAGGATGGCCTCGGCCTGGAGGGTGACGAGAAGGCCGGTGTGCAGATCGTCAAGAAGGCCGTCGTCGAGCCGCTGCGCTGGATCGCCGAGAATGGTGGCGAGCCCGGCTACGTCATCGTCAGCAAGGTTGCCGAGCTGGAGCCCGGCCATGGCTACAACGGCCGCACCGGCGAGTACGTCAACCTGATCGAGGCCGGGGTCATCGACCCGGTCAAGGTGACCCGTTCCGCTCTGGCCAATGCCGCCTCGATTGCTTCGCTGCTGCTCACCACCGAGACCCTGGTGGTGGACAAGCCCGAGGATGCCGACGAGGACGCCCACGGACACGCGCACTGAGCGACGCTGCGCTGATGGGCATCGCGAGGCCCCCGTCGGTTGGCGGGGGCCATCGTGCGCCATGACGAATATGTTTGATTGAACCGCTCTAGGGATTGCGGAATTCCTGCAGACACAGAAATTATGCCCTATGGTGAGCGTATGACCCGGTGATGGACTGCGGTCACGTGCGACAAGGAGGTCGAACAATGATGAAGGTGCGTACGCTCGCTTTGGCTGCTTCACTGGCGGCGACTGGGGCCGTTGCCGCGCCACAAGTGGCGCGGGCTGATTCGTGGCAGCTCACGGGCACCGTCGAGTCGTGCCACGCCTACTCCTTCGGAACGATGTGCAATGTCACGAAGAAGTACAAGCGTGTCGGGAATTCCTATTGCGATGCTGGGTTGAAGCCCGGCATGGATGCAGGAGCCTACTGGAGCTACTGTTACAAGGAGGTCCGCTCCACCGTTTACAAGTAGTCTGCGGAGAAAGCTGGCGTGGGTGGCCCAAGGTCTGGGCCACCCACTTGGTTTGGGTGGCCTGTGCACCATCAGCGAGAGGACGTGTTCTAAGCTGCCTCATGGCGAGAGCAAGCGCCTGTCTCTGACGGACCAAATCGTCAAGACTTGCTTGGGTCGAGCCTTGGTAGTAGCAGCGGCGTTTAGACGCCCGACGAAAGAGACGCAATGTCCACAACCCCGGCCCCGTCGGCGGCCAAGCAGGCCCAGGCGCACGTCCAGCGCTTCGGCACCTTCCTCTCGGGCATGGTCATGCCCAATATCGGCGCCCTAATCGCGTGGGGCCTGATCACCGCTCTCTTCATTGAGAAGGGCCCCTTCCCGCTGGGCAAGATCGGCGGATTCGGCCAATCGATGGTTGGCGGCAAGCTGGTTGACAACATCGGCATCGTCGGCCCCTCCATCAACTACCTGCTGCCGATCCTGATCGCCTTCCAGGGCGGCCGGATGATGTACGAGAAGAACCCCACGCGCGGTGGTGTCCTCGGCGCCATCGCAACGATGGGCGTCATCGCCGGTGTCCCCGGATACCCGATGTTCATCGGGGCCATGATCATGGGTCCGCTGGGCGGCTGGACCATGAAGAAGCTGGATGCTCTCTGGGACGGCAAGATCAAGCCGGGCTTCGAGATGCTGGTGAACAACTTCTCCGCAGGCATCTGGGGCACCATCATCGCGATCTTCGGCCTCTTCGCGGTGAGCCCGCTGGTCAAGATGCTGATGGACGTCCTGACCGTCGTCGTTCGCGTGTTGGTGCGCAACAACCTGCTGCCGCTGACGAGTGTCTTCATCGAGCCGGCCAAGGTGCTCTTCCTGAACAATGCCGTCAACCACGGTGTGCTGTCGCCGCTCGGCCTGGCCGAAGCCGCGGGCCCGGCCGGCAAGTCGATCCTCTTCCTGCTGGAGGCCAACCCCGGCCCGGGCATGGGCATCCTGCTGGCCTTCATGCTCTTCGGCAAGGGGGCAGCCAAGGCCACAGCGCCTGGTGCCGCGCTGATCCACTTCGTGGGCGGCATCCACGAGATCTACTTCCCCTACGTGCTGATGAAGCCAGCCCTGCTGCTGGCTGCCATTGCAGGCGGTGCCACCGGCGTGGCGACCAACATGCTGCTGCACACCGGGCTCAAGGGTCCGGCGGCTCCCGGCTCGGTCATTGCGATATCCGCCATGGCCGGTGGCGACATCGCCAAGGTGTGGATTGCCATCATCCTGGCCACCATCGTCTCCTTCCTGGTGGCTGCGGTCATCCTCAAGATGGACAAGTCCAGCGACGGTGACCTGTCCAAGGCCACGGCCGACATGGAGGCCATGAAGGGCAAGAAGTCCTCGGTGGCTGGCAACCTGGTTGCTGCCCCCCAGGGCGAGATCAAGAACATCGTCTTCGCCTGCGACGCCGGCATGGGTTCCTCCGCCATGGGTGCTTCCGTGCTGCGCAACAAGATCAAGGAGGCCGGCTTCGGTGACGTCAAGGTCAGCAATGAGGCCATCGCCAACCTGAAGGACGTGTACGACATCGTCGTCACCCAGGAGACCCTGGCGCCCCGAGCCATCCCGAAGGTGCCCAGCGCCACGGTGCTCACCGTCGACAACTTCATGAACTCTCCTCGCTATGAGGAGGTCGTGGAGATGATCCGCGCCCAGCGTTCCGGCCAGGCCGCACCGGTGGCCGCGGCGGCTCCCGCAGCGGAGGAGCCCGTTGCCCCGGCCCGCGCGGTCGCTCCCGCCGCAGACATCCTGGCCACCGAAAGCATCAAGCTCGGTGCCAGCGCCTCCAGCAAGGCCGACGCCATCACCCAGGCCGGCCAGCTGCTGGTGGCCCGCGGCGCCGTGGACGACGCCTACGTCGACGCGATGCACAAGCGCGAGGAGTCGGTCAGCACCTACATGGGCAACTTCCTGGCCATCCCGCACGGCACCAACGACGCGAAGGAGCACATCGTGGAGTCCGCGATGAGCTTCATCCGCCTGGACCAGCCCCTGGACTGGAATGGCAACCAGGTCAAGTTCGTCGTCGGCATCGCTGGCAAGAACAAGGAGCACCTGCAGATCCTCGGAAAGCTTGCGAAGATCTTCTCGAACAACGAATCGGTGCAGGCCCTCGAGAATGCCGGCTCGGCTGACGAGGTGGCTGCCATTCTTGGAAAGGTGAACTCGTGAAGAAGGCTGTGCACTTCGGTGCAGGCAACATCGGACGTGGCTTCGTCGGGCTCCTGCTCGACGAGGCCGGGTACGAACTGACCTTCGCCGACGTCTCGGAGGCGCTGATCGACCAGCTCAAGGCGGCCGAGAGCTACACCGTGCACGAGGTGGGCGACGGCGGTCAGGACCACGTCATCCGTGGCTTCAAGGCCATCAACTCCAATGCGGAGCCGGAGGCTCTGACGGCCGCCATCGCCGAGGCGGACGTGGTCACCTGCGCCGTGGGCCCGAACATCCTCAAGTTCATCGCCCCGGCCATCCGCGCCGGCATCGACGCCCGTCCCGCCGACGCCCCGAAGATCGCGGTGATGGCCTGTGAGAATGCCATCAATGCCACCGACGGGCTCAAGGGCTTCATCCTGGGCGACAATCCCGCCGACGTGGAGGCCAAGGCGGTCTTCGCCAACACGGCCGTCGACCGGATCGTCCCGAACCAGCCCGAGGGCATGGGCCTGGACGTGAACGTGGAGCCCTACTACGAGTGGGCCATCGAGGAGCCGGCCTTCGGCGGGAACCCGCCGCAGATCCCGGGCGCCACCTTCGTCGAGTCGCTGGCGCCCTACATCGAGCGCAAGCTGTTCACGGTCAACACCGGTCACGCCGCAACGGCCTACTTCGGCTACGGCGCGGGCATCGAGAAGATCTCCGATGTGCTGGCCCAGCCCGAGCTCAAGGACAGGATCCACGCGGTCCTGGCCGAGACCAAGGCACTGCTCGTGGCCAAGTACGGCTTCGAGCCGGAGGTCCAGGAGGCCTACGTCCAGAAGATCCTCAAGCGCTTCGCCAACCCGGAACTGCCGGACACGGTCACCCGTGTGGGACGTTCCCCGCTGCGCAAGCTCTCCCGCAAGGAGCGCTTCGTGGGGCCGGCCGCCGAGCTCGCCGAGCGCGGCATGGCGTCGAAGGCGCTGCAGCAGGCCATGCTGGGCGCGATGCTCTTCGACGTCGCCGAGGATGCCGAGGCCGTGAAGGTGGGCGAGATCCTCGCTGCCAACAGCGCCGAGGACGCCGTCGCAGAGCTGACGGGCCTGGATGCCTCGCACCCGCTCTTCGCGGAGCTGGTCGAGGTGGCCACCCGGGCCAAGGCCCAGCGCGCCTGATCCTCGTCGAGGTCACGACGGCCGTTCCTCCCATCAGGGAGGGGCGGCCGTCGTCGCGTGTCCGCTGAGGTCCAGAACTGTCGGTGCTCGCGGATAGGATGGTTCCACTCCCAAGTTCGAAGGTGGTCAGACGTGTCCCTGTCCGATGTCCAGCCCAGTGGTTTCAGCGATCTCGGAGCTGCCGGTGTGCCCGACAAGTTCCTCCCGATGGGCCTCACCTATGACGACGTGCTGCTGCTGCCCGGCGAGACCGATGTCATCCCGTCGGAGGTGGACACCACCGCCCAGCTCACCAAGGAACTCCAGCTCCGCATTCCGCTGATCTCTGCCGCCATGGACACCGTGACGGAGAGTCGGATGGCCATCGCAATGGCCCGTCAGGGCGGTCTGGGCATCCTGCACCGCAACCTGTCCATCGAGGACCAGGCCTACCAGGTGGATCTGGTGAAGCGGACCCAGACCGGGCGGATCACCAATCCCGTCACGATCGGCCCGGACGCCACGCTGGAGGACCTCGACAACCTGTGCGGCCAGTACCGCATCTCGGGCCTGCCCGTCGTCGACGCAGAGAACCGCCTGCTCGGCATCTGCACCAACCGTGACCTGCGGTTCACCCCCGTCGACCAGTGGTCCACCACCAAGGTCAGCGACGTGATGACCCCGCAGCCGCTGTTCACCGGCCGCGACGACATCACCAACGAGGAGGCCACCGCCCTCCTGCGCCAGAACAAGCGCGAGCGCCTGCCACTGGTTGACGCCGAGGGACGCCTGACCGGCCTCATCACCGTCAAGGACTTCGTGAAGTCCGAGCAGTTCCCCAATGCCAGCAAGGACTCCCAGGGCCGGCTGATGGTCGGTGCGGCCGTGGGCTATTTCGGTGACTCGTGGGAGCGTGCCACCACCCTGGTCGAGGCGGGCGTGGACGTGCTCGTGGTGGACACCGCGCATGGCCATGCCAAGCTCCTGCTGGACATGATTCGTCGTCTGAAGTCCGATCCGGCCACCAGTCATGTCCAGATCATCGGCGGCAATGTGGCCACCTTTGCCGGGGCGCAGGCGCTGGTGGAGGCGGGCGTCGACGCCGTCAAGGTGGGCGTTGGTCCGGGTTCCATCTGCACCACCCGGGTGGTGGCGGGCGTGGGCGTTCCCCAGCTGACCGCCGTCCACGAGGCCGCCCGCGCGGCGCGCCCCGCTGGTGTCCCGGTGATCGCCGACGGCGGTCTGCAGTACTCCGGTGACATTGCCAAGGCCCTGGTGGCCGGTGCCTCCACCGTGATGGTCGGATCGCTGCTGGCCGGCTGCGAGGAGAGCCCGGGCGAAACGGTCTTCATCGCCGGCAAGCAGTACAAGCAGTACCGGGGCATGGGTTCGCTGGGTGCCATGAGCAGCCGCGGCAAGAAGTCCTACTCCAAGGACCGCTACTTCCAGGCCGACGTGACCAGCGATGACCAGCTGATCCCCGAGGGCATCGAGGGCAATGTGCTCTACCGGGGCCCGGTGGGCCAGGTGGTGCACCAGCTCGTCGGTGGCCTGCACCAGTCCATGTTCTACGTGGGCTCGCGCACCCTTCCCGAGCTCTACGAGCGCGGGCGTTTCGTCCGGATCACGCCGGCGGGGCTGAAGGAGTCCCACCCGCACGACGTCGCCAACATCGCCGACGCGCCCAACTACTCGCGCTGAGCCGCAGGAGAACTGACACATGTATGACTTCGGACGCAGCAAGCGCGCCACCCGGGCCTACGCCTTCGACGACATCTCCATGGTCCCCACCCGACGCACCCGCGGCATCGACATGGTGAACCTGAGCTGGAAGATCGATGCGGTGACCTTCGACTTCCCGATCATCGGAGCGCCGATGGACTCGGTGATGAGCCCCGAGACCGTCATCAAGATGGGCAAGCTCGGTGGGCTCGGCGTGCTCAATCTGGAAGGCCTGTGGACCCGCTACGAGGACCCCGAGCCGCTCTACGAACAGCTCGCCGAGATCCAGGACCGCTACGAGGCCACCCGTTTCCTCCAGCAGATCTACGCCGAGCCGGTGAAGGCCGAGCTGATCACGGAGCGGATGCGCGTCATCCGTGAGGCCGACGTTCCGGTGGCGGGTTCGCTCAGCCCGCAGAATGCCCGCGAGTTCAGTGACGTGGTGGAGCAGGCCGGTGTCGACTTCTTCGTGATCCGCGGCACCACCGTTTCCGCCGAGCACGTCAGCGAGGCCACCGAGCCGCTGAACCTCAAGAAGTTCATCTACGACCTGGAGGTTCCCGTCATCGTCGGCGGCTGTGCCACCTACCGCAGCGCACTGCACCTGATGCGTGCCGGCGCGGCCGGTGTGCTGGTCGGCTTCGGCGGCGGCGCCGCCCACACCACCCGCGACGTGCTGGGCATCGAGGTGCCGATGGCCTCGGCGATTGCCGACGTGGCCGAGGCCCGTCGCGACTACATGGACGAGTCGGGTGGTCGTTACGTGAACCTGATCGCCGACGGTTCGGTGGGCCGCTCCGGTGACATCGCCAAGGCCATCGCCTGTGGTGCCGATGCCGTGATGGTGGGTGCACCCCTGGCGCGGGCCGCTGAGGCGCCTGGCAAGGGCTGGCACTGGGGTGCCGAGGCCTGGCACGAGTACCTGCCGCGCGGCGAGCGAGTCCACTTCGATCCGGTCGGCACCTTCGACGAGGTCGTGGTGGGTCCCTCCCACATTCCGGATGGCACCATGAACCTGGTGGGGGCACTTCGACGCTCGATGGCCTCCTGCGGCTACACCGACGTCAAGGAGTTCCAGCGCATCGAGCTGGTCACCCGCTGACCTGTTTGCCGGTGGCCGAGCTCGTCGAGGCCCGTCCGTCCCGTGGTCAGGCCCGCCCTCATGGGCGGGCCTGCCTAGTCTGGAGCCATGACTGAGGCCGCCGATCCGGAACTGCTGCGCCTTCGGGGCAGCATCGACAACCTCGACGCAGCGCTGGTGCACCTGCTGGCCGAGCGTTTCAAGGTGACCCAGCGGGTGGGGGAGCTCAAGGCAACCAAGGGTCTCCCGCCGGCCGACCCCGACCGCGAGAAGCGTCAGATTGCGCGGCTTCGCGCGTTGGCCGAGGACGCGCAGCTTGACCCCGAGTTCGCGGAGAAGTTCCTCACCTTCATCGTCACCGAGGTGGTGCGTCACCACGAGGCGATCGCCAAGGAACAGGGCTGATGCAACAGGGCTGAAGGAACAGGGAGCCTCCGGGTCGCGTGGGTCAGCGCACCTCGAAGGTTGTTCCCAGCTGGGCCAGCGACGAGCCGCCCACCCACACGTCGAAGGTGCTCGCATCCTGCACCCAGCCCCGCGTCGCGGCATTCCAGTAGCGCAGCTCGTCGGGTCCCAGCTCGAAGCTGAGCTCCCGCCGTTCACCCGGAGCCAGCGTGACGCGCTGGAAGCCCTTGAGCTCCCGCACGGGGCGCGACGCGCTGCCATGGCGCTGGTGCAGGTAGAGCTGGGCCACTTCGTCGGCCTCACGATCCGAGACATTGGTCAGCGTCACCCGAACGGTTGTCGTCTCGCCCACACCGATCGCGGGATCGTCCACGCGCAGGTTCGAGTACTCGAAGTGTGCATAGGACAGGCCGTGGCCAAACGGGTAGAGGGGAGTGGACGGCTCGTCCCAATAGCGCTCGTGCGCGCTCTCCGGCTGGAAGGTCGTGTAGTGCGAGAGCGTCATCGGCACCTGGCCCACCGTGCGGACCCAGGTGAAGGGGAGCCGCCCCGCCGGTGAGACATCGCCCACCAGGGCTGCGGCCACGGCCTCGCCACCCCGCGTGCCCGGGTACCAGGCCTGGAGGATGGCGGGCAGGTTTTCGTCGGCCCAGCGCAGGTCCAGCGGCCGGGCGGACATCAGCACCAGCACCACCGGCGTGCCCGTTTCCTGCAGTCGCTGCAGCTGCTCCAGCTGGCGTCCCGGCAGGTCCAGACTGCTCACCGACGCCTTCTCCCCGGTCTGGTTCTGCCGTTGACCGGCCACGACCACCACCACGTCGGCCTGCCGTGCCTGCTCGACGGCCAGGTCGATCGCCGCGTCGTCGTCATAGCCCTCACCTGTGACGGTGGGCTCGGCCTCCATGGCGTCGAACATCGACGGGAAGATGCGGTCGGGGATGCTGGCCCCGGGCGCCCACGTCACCTCGACAGCCTCACCGAACCGCGCTCGCAGGCCATCCAGCACGGTGACGGTCTCGTCGACGTCGAAGTCGAAGATCCATGGCCCCAGGCTGTCGCGGGCGCTGTCCGCCAGCTGGCCCACCACGGCCACCTGCTTGAGCGCCGGGACGTCGAGTGGCAGCAGCCCCTCATTCTTGAGCAGAACCAGAGACTTCTCGGCTGCCTCACGCGCCACCTCGCGGTGTCCGGGGGCGTCCAGCGTCTCCTTGGTCAGGGACTCGTCGGCGAACGGGTGCTCGAACAGGCCCAGCCGGAACTTGGCGGTCAGCACGCGTCGTACGGCCTGGTCCAGCTCTTCTTCGGAGACCGCCCCCTCGGCGATCGCTTGCGGCAGGCGCGAGTAGGCAGGGTCCGCCATGGTCATCTCCATGTCCAGGCCCGCGTGCATGGCCCGGGCGGCCGCATCGGTGAGGTCCTTGGCGAAGTGTTGGGTGGCCAGGGAGCGCACCGCATTGGCGTCGGAGACGACGAAGCCCTCGAAGCCCATCTCGTCGCGGAGCACCTCGGTGAGCAGCCAGCGATTGCCGGAGGCCGGAATCCCGTTGAGGTCCATGTAGGCGCTCATGATGTTGGCGGCGCCGGCCTTCACCGCGGCGTGGAAGGGCGGCAGGTAGACATTCCACAGCTCGTTGTCGCTGATGTCGGAGTCCTCGTAGTCGCGCCCTCCAACAGCGGCGCCATAGCCGGCCAGGTGCTTGGGGCCGGCCAGGATGCTGTGCGCGCCCAGTCGTCCCTGTTCGTCAAGCTCGCCCTGGAATCCCTGCACCTGTGCGGCGGCCATCGCCGATCCCAGGTAGGGATCCTCACCGGCGCCCTCGAACATCCGACCCCAGCGCGGGTCCCGAGCGATGTCCACCATGGGCGCGAAGGCCCAGTGGATGCCGACGCTGCGGGCCTCCCGCGCCGCTACCTCCTGCCCGCGACGGGCCGTCTGGGGGCAGAAGGAGGCAGCAACGGCCAAGGGAGCGGGCATCACGGTCCGGAAGCCGTGGATCACGTCGAAGCCGAAGAGCAGGGGAATGCCCAGGGGTGACTTCTCGACGGCCAGCTTCTGCAGTCGATTGGCCGTGGCGACGTCACGGACGAAGAGCACAGATCCTGCCCGTCCCTCGACGATCGCCTGTTCCACCTCGTTGACGTCATTGTCGGCATTCGCCTCGGATGCCTCTGGGGTGGCGAAGTAGAAGAACTGGCTCACCTGCCCGGCCTTCTGCTCCGTGGTCAACCGGGAGACGAGGTCCTCCACCCGCTCGGTGATCGGCAGGTCCTGGTTGCGGAAGGGTTCGTTGCCTGTCATTGCCAACTCCTGGGATTCAGGACGCGACGGCGCGTCCACCTACCAACAGGTTAGTTCCTGGCTCAAGGGTGCGGGGTCATGGGGGTTGTGGGCAACCGGTGCGAGGCGACGAAGGGTGTGACCAAAAGTCTTGGATCTTCATCTGACACAGGAAATGCCCAGTTCCGAGCCGGTGCGTGCCCAACACTGTGAACGGCACCTGTTGGGTGCCGCACCCCCCAGTGGTTCCCCGGAACCCAAACCCCCCCGGAGGAGACATCGATGTCATCTCGTTTCCGCATCGCCACGGCAGCGACAGCCGTCGCCGCGCTGCTGGCCAGCGCAACAGCCATGGCACCCGCCATGGCCAACGCCAACCCCCCGCTCAGCCACACCACGTCAGTTCGGACCCCGCAGATCGGGACCACGGCCACGCTGCCCCAGCGAACCGCCAAGACCCTCGCCGCCGAGGAGGCCCTCAAGAACCCGAAGGTGACCTGGGAGCGCTGCGCCCCGGGCCTGCAGTGCGGCGAACTCGTCGTGCCCCTGGACTACGCGGACCTGGGCAAGGGCACCATCACGCTGCCCATCGCGCGCCGCCCAGCCGACAAGCCCAATCGCCGCATCGGCTCGCTGTTCACCAATCCCGGCGGACCCGGGGGACCGGCCACGATGACCGTCTCCTTCTTCGCCGACGAGTTGGGCAACCAGGTCCGGTCCCGCTTCGACATCATCGGACTGGCCCCTCGGGGCGTCGAGGGTGCCGACTATGCCGCCTGCGAGGGGGAGATCCCGGCGGAGGGAACCGACGAAGTTCAGCCCATCGCCTATCCGATGAATGAGGCGGAGACCCAGACACTCCTGGCAGAAGATGCGAAGATGCGTGCCGCCTGCGCCAAGGGACCAGAGATCCTCAAGCACATGTCCACCGCCGACGTGGCCCGTGACATGGATCTGGCCCGCCGCGCACTGGGCGACAAGAAGCTCACCTACTATGGCGTCTCCTATGGCAGCTACTTGGGCGCCACCTATGCGGCGCTCTTCCCGAAGAATGTCCGTGCACTCGTGGTGGACGGCGTCCTGGACCCCGTCGCCTGGGCGACGGGGCGCGGCAAGCAGGGCACCACGGTGCCGGTGACCGAGCGCATCCTGTCCGGAACTGGTGCGCACGAGGCCTTCGAGGCCCTCATCGACGAGTGCGAGCGGGTCGGGACGAAGCTCTGCCCGGAGGCCCAGACCTTGCGTGAGGACTGGGAGTCGCTTCTGGGGCGGTTCAGCCAGGGCCCCATCGACGTGGGGGACGGCTGGTTCGTCCGCGAGGATGAGGTGTACGCAACGGTGATGTCCATCCTGTACAGCCACGAGGAGTCGGCACTGCTCCCGGTGCTGCTGCACAACCTCAATGACGCGCTGGCCGAGATGGAGCAGGCTGACCGGCTACGCGCCGCCTCGGCGCGGTCCACGGCGAGGTTGCAGGCGGGCGAACGCGCCCGCAGCACACTGATCAAGCTGCAGAAGTCGGCGGAGAAGGCTCGCAAGGGAATGCCGGCCGAGCAGGCCAAGGACAAGCAGGCCGCCCAGCGGATCAAGGCCGCGGGGGAGGGGAAAATCACCCCGGTCCGACGTGGCCCGGGCTTCCAGCCGCTCACGGGGCCTGAACCCACGTCGTCGCAGGAGCCCACGCCGTCGCAGGAGCCAGCCCCAGGCGACGAGTACGTGGAGGAGCCGCAGCCAACCGTCTACGACGCGACCTTCCACGGGGTCCTGTGCAGTGATGCCCTGAACCCGCAGGCCACCGCGGCCTGGACCACGGCGAATGGCCGCGTGCGCGCAACCACCCACGGTTTCGGCCAGCTGTGGCTGTGGAGCTCCAGCGTCTGCGCGGGCTGGCCGGCGCAGACGGCGCGTGCCTATCGGGGACCCTTCACCCAGAAGACGAGCGCACCGGTGCTGGTGATGAGCTCGCAGTACGATCCGGCCACTCCGTACAGCGGTGCGAAGGCCTACCGCAAGATGCTCAGCTCGTCGCGTCTGGTCACGGTGAAGGACACCTGGGCCCATTCGACGCTTGGTGTCTCCCGCTGCTCCGATGCGGTGCGCAATGCCTATCTGCTGACGGGAATCGCACCGATCCGCGACGTGACCTGCAAGCCCGACCATCCGCTGTTCACCCGCCTCGACTGAGACCTGGCCGGTGCCGGCTGGGCGGCGCAACAGATGACAGGGCCCCGACTTCCTGACGGGAAGTCGGGGCCCTTTGCATGAACCGCTCAGTTCAGCAGGCTCAGTTCATCAGATCCGAGTACAGCACGGTGGACAGGTAACGCTCGCCGAAGTCGGGCAGCACGACGACGATGGTCTTGCCGGCCATCTCGGGGCGCTCCGCGATCTCCTTGGCGGCGACGAGGGCTGCGCCGGAGGAGATGCCCACCAGCAGGCCCTCCTCCTTGGCGGCGCGACGGGCCATCTCGATGGCGTCCTCACCCTTGACCGTGAGCACCTGGTCGATGACGTCCTGGTTGAGGATCTCGGGGACGAAATTGGCGCCCAGACCCTGGATCTTGTGGGGGCCTGCCGTGCCTTCGGTCAGCAGCGGGCTCTCGGCTGGCTCGACGGCGAAGACCTTGACCTCCGCCTTCTGGGACTTCAGGAACTCACCGGCACCGGAGACGGTGCCGCCGGTGCCGATGCCGGCGACGAAGGCGTCGACGGTGCCGTCAGTGTCGGTCCACACCTCGGGGCCGGTGGTCTTCTTGTGGATCTCGCGGTTGGCCTGGTTGGCGAACTGGCGGGCCAGGATGCCGCCACGCTCGGCGGCGATCTCCTCGGCCTTGGCCACGGCTCCCTTCATGCCGTCGGCGCCCGGGGTGAGTACCAGCTCGGCGCCGTAGGCGCGCAGCAGGGCGCGGCGCTCCATGCTCATGGTCTCGGGCATGGTCAGCACCACGTTGTAGCCGCGAGCGGCGCCCACCATGGCCAGGGCGATGCCGGTGTTGCCGGACGTTCCCTCGACGATGGTGCCGCCGGGCTTGAGCTCACCCGAGGCCTCCGCGGCGTCGATGATGGCCACGCCGATGCGGTCCTTGACCGAGTTGGCCGGGTTGTAGAACTCGAGCTTGGCCAGGACGGTGGCGTTCTCGCCCACCAGCTTGTTGATCTTCACCAGGGGAGTGCGGCCCACCAGGGCGGTCACGTCGTCGAAAGTGTTCATGGCGATTGAAACGTCTTTGAGTCGTCCTTTGTTCCGCACCGCGGCATGAATTTCGGATCGATCTGGGTGAAGGAAGATCCGTGGGCGGCCACTCCTGCTGCGACTGGCCCGCGGAGGCAGGGGACTCCTACAATCTGCGCATGGCCCAAGACGCAGTTCCCTCGCCCGCGGCGCACCACGACCTCGTCGTCGTGATCGACTTCGGAGCCCAGTACGCCCAGCTCATCGCCCGACGCGTGCGGGAGGCCGGCGTCTACTCCGAGATCATGCCGCACACCGCGTCGGCGCAGCGCATCCTCGATCGCCAGCCGGCGGCCGTCATCCTGTCCGGCGGCCCCCAGTCGGTCTACGCCGACGGCGCCCCCCACATCGATCGTGCGATCTTCGACGCCGGCGTGCCTGTGATGGGCATCTGCTACGGCTTCCAGGAAATGGCCGCCGTGATGGGCGGCGTGGTCTCCAAGACCGGGCTGAGCGAATTCGGCCGCACACCCGTCGTCATCGACGAGCCGGGCGCCTTGCTTGACGACTGTTCGGGTGCCACGGTGTGGATGTCGCACGGTGACTCCGTCACGCAGGCTCCGCAGGGCTTCACCTCGCTGGCCCACACCGAGGGCGCCGCCGTCGCGGCCTACGAGAATCTCGAGAAGCGGATGGCAGGCGTCCAGTGGCACCCCGAGGTGCTGCACTCGGACATCGGCCAGCAGGTGATCGTCAACTTCCTCACCAAGGTCGCCGGATGCCGGCAGACCTGGCAGGCCAGCTCCATCGTCGACGAGGCCGTGGAGGCCGTGAAGGCGCAGGTTGGCGACAAGAAGGTGCTGTGCGCCCTGTCCGGCGGCGTCGACTCCATGGTGGCTGCCGCGATCGTCCAGAAGGCCATCGGCGACCAGCTCACCTGCGTCTACGTCGACCACGGATTGCAGCGCAAGGGCGAGTCTGAGCAGGTGGAGAATGACTTCGTCGAGATCACCGGTGCCAAGCTGGTGGTCAAGGACGTCTCCGATCGCTTCCTCGCCAAGCTCGCGGGTGTCACGGACCCGGAGGCAAAGCGCAAGGCCATCGGCAACGAGTTCATCCGAGTCTTCGAGGACACGGCCCGTGAGATCGCCGACGCCGACGGCATCGATTTCCTGGTGCAGGGCACGCTCTACCCCGACGTCGTCGAGTCCGGTGGCGGTGAAGGCGCAGCAAACATCAAGAGCCACCACAATGTGGGCGGGCTTCCCGAGGACATGCAGTTCCAGCTGATCGAGCCGCTGCGCACCCTGTTCAAGGACGAGGTGCGCGCTGCCGGACTGCAGCTCGGCCTGCCGGAGAAGCTGGTCTACCGCCATCCCTTCCCCGGGCCCGGCCTGGGCATCCGCATCATCGGTGAGGTGACCAAGGAGCGGCTGGACATCCTGCGTGAGGCAGACTTCATCGCCCGCGAGGAGCTGACGAAGGCGGGGCTGGACCGCTCCATCTGGCAGTTCCCCGTCGTGCTGCTCGCCGACGTCCGCTCGGTCGGCGTCCAGGGCGACGGCCGCACCTACGGGCACCCGATCGTGCTGCGCCCCGTCACCAGTGAGGACGCCATGACCGCCGACTGGGGTCGTCTGCCCTATGAGGTGATCGAGAAGATGAGCACCCGGATCACCAACGAGGTGCGCGAGGTGAACCGCGTCGTCGTCGACGTGACCTCGAAGCCGCCGGGCACCATCGAGTGGGAGTGACCTCCCGCTGGCCCGTGCGGGAACGCGACGATGCCCGCCCCGGGGGAATGGGGCGGGCATCGCTGTGTGTGGCGAACTCCAGGGGTTCGGGTCAGTTGCGCGGCTCCTCATAGGGGTTGAAGACATCCTGCGGCCGCTCGGCCGTGGGGGTCTGGGCCTTCTTGGCATCGCTGGAGGCCTTCCACTGCTTGGCCTGGTCAACCAGCCCGTCGACAGCGGCGCGGTCGGAACCCTCATCGGGCATCAGTGCCCACATCAACGGGTAGACCCACAGGCTCATGCCGCCGAACAGCACGGCGAGGGCGGTGACGGCCCGGACGAGGCCGGTGTCGACCTTGAGGTAACGGGCGATTCCGGAGCAGACGCCGGCGACCATGCGATCGTCGGCGGGCCGGACGAGATTCGGGATGAGTGCCATGACGGGTCTTCTCCTGGTGTAGGTGCCCCGGCCGGGTGAGGCCGGGACTGGTGTGTGGCTGGTGTGTCGTGCGAGGTCTTCGTGCCTTGCTGCCTCTTGTCTCCAATCCTGCGCCGACAACGGCTCCCGCACCATCGGGTACAACCCTGAAAGGGTCCCGACACCTCCCCCGAAGGGTGGCGCCTCGACCCCCGGCGTGTGACGCTTGGATCACGATGACCACGCCGGACGACGCCACGCAGGCCGCTGCTGAACAGGTGGCCGATGGAGCCATGCCCCCAGGTCCTCCGGCCGGTGTCGCGATCCCTGCCCAGGATGATGATCTGCCCCGCGCCGTCCGGGACCAGGAGAATGCCTGGCTCGGAGGAGTCTGCTCCGGTATCGCGCGGCATCTGGACTGGCCTGTTCTGCTGGTCCGCGGCGGATTCGTGGTGCTGGGCAGCATGCAGATGGTGGGTGTCCTGCTCTACGGCCTGCTGTGGATGCTCATGCCGGGTGAGGACGAGAAGCCCGAGGCACAAGCGCCCGGTCTGGAATCGGCCAAGCGCCGAGACATGCGTCGCACCTCGCAATCCGTGGAGGGGGCCCGTCGCGACAATGCCGCCGTCGCCGCCCTGTCCCTGATCGGTCTGGGTGTGGTCCTGCTGGCCCAACGGGTGGGCATCGGCCCGTCGAACGCCCTGTTCTGGCCCCTCGCCTTCGGCGGGGCGGGCCTTGCGATCGTCTGGCGGCAGGCCGACGCACCTCGTCCGGAACCAGAGGATCTGCAGCGCGGCCCATTGATGCGCCTGGTGCTGGGCCGTGGCTGGGCGGAGCTGGTGCGCATGGTGGTGGGTCTGGGGCTGGTGGGCACGTCGATCTCCCTGGTGGCCGCCAGCCAGATCGGTGTGGGGCAACTCCCGGTGGTTCTGGGTTTCTCGGCGCTGATGCTGATGGGCATCGCCATCGCCGCCGCGCCGTGGATCGCCCGCTGGCGTCGCGCCTCACAGGCTGCGCATGAGCGGCAACTCCTGGACCAGGCGCGCGCGGACATGGCGGCCCACCTGCACGACTCTGTCCTGCAGACCCTGGCCCTGATCCAGCGCCAGTCCAATGACCCCAAGCAGGTGGCCTCGTTGGCGCGCCGTCAGGAGAGGGAGTTGCGCACCTGGCTGTACGGCGAAGAGCCGACCGACTCATCCCTCAAGGCAGCCCTGACGCGAGCAGCAGAGGAGATCGAGGCAGAGCGCGGCGTCGACGTCGAGCTGGTCTGCGTGGGGGATGCGCAGAGCAACACACGGACCGACGCGGTGGTGCGCGCCGCCCGGGAGGCCATGATGAATGCCGCCAAGCACTCTGGAACCCAACGGGTCGACGTCTACAGCGAGGTGGACGGCAACCTGGTGGAGGTCTTCGTCCGAGACCGCGGCGCGGGCTTCGACCTCGATGCCATCGACGATGACAGGATGGGTGTGAGGCGCTCGATCATCGAGCGGATGGAGCGGCACGGCGGCAGCGCCCGTGTGCGGTCCGCCCCCGGCGAGGGAACCGAGATCCGTCTCGTCATGGAGATCTGAGAGGAAGATCATGGACAGCGAGTCGACCACCGAGTCAGTGCCCACCCAGGCGGCCGAGGACAGCAACGCACAGGTGCCGGCGGGTCCCCGTCGGATCGTCCTGGTGGATGACCACGCGATGTTCCGCGCTGGCGTGCGTCATGAACTGGGCTCCTCCGATCGCGTCGAGATCGTGGGCGAGGGGGAGGATGTCGCGACGTCGGTCACGGCGATCCTCGAGACGCTGCCCGACGTGGTGCTCCTGGACGTCCACCTGCCCGGCGGTGGCGGTGCCGAGGTGGTCAAGCAGGTGCACGCCACCCAACCGCAGGTGAAGTTCCTGGCGCTGAGCGTCTCCGATGCCGCCGAGGACGTGATCGGCGTGATCCGTGCAGGGGCCAGAGGCTACGTGACCAAGTCCATCTCCAGTGAGGAACTGCTGGAGGCCATCGATCGGGTGGCCGGTGGGGATGCGGTCTTCTCGCCGAGGCTCGCGGGCTTCGTTCTCGACGCCTTCAGCGGCAGCATCGACGTCGCCAGCATTGACGAGGACCTGGACCGGCTGAGCGCCCGCGAACGGGAGGTGCTCAAGCTGATCGCCCGGGGATACGCCTACAAGGAAGTGGCCAGGGAGCTGTTCATCAGCGTCAAGACGGTCGAGACGCATGTCTCCAGCGTTCTGCGCAAGCTGCAGCTGTCCAACCGTCATCAGCTCACCAAGTGGGCCACGGACCGCAAGCTGGTCTGACCGGGCCGCCGCGGTGACCGGCGAGGTGGGTTCAGCGCCGCCTGCTGGAGAGCAGCAGTCCCAGCGCGCCCAGCGCGATCAGGACGAAGGGGGCGGCGAGAAGTACCCGGTGCGGCGGGATGTGGTGTCCGGTTCCACTGAGGATCAGCAGCACGGCCAGCATGCCCAGCAGCAGGGCCGACAGCAGGCTGCCGACGTCGCGGTGCTCACGCATGGCTCACCTCTACCGCGGAGGCGGTCATGTCGATGGTGATCACCAGGTCGGGTTCTTTCCCGGACTGGTCGGCGGCCGGCTGCTTGGGCCACCGGCCGTCGACATTGCCCGTGGTGGAGAACTGCGCCTGGTCTGCCTCGTCGCCCTGCTGGACGGTCATCGTCGAAGCCTCCAGTCGGTAGTTGATGGCGACCGTGGCGTCCTGCGGCAGTTCCAGGTGCACGAAGGCCAGCTGTCCATTGATGGCCAGCTGTGCCGGAGCCTGCTGACCAGACAGGTCCAGGGCGCGCAGATCGATGAAAGCAGGCGCCGCATTGATCGTGACGGGTGCCGTCGGCAGGCTTGCCGGCGACGAGTAGCGCAGCTCCTGGACCGTGGACTTCACCGTGCGCTCCGGAGTGACGACCAGCGGTGCGATGCCCACGCAGAGCAGCCCCAGGGCGGTGACCATGGCCAGCCGTGGGCGGGGCCAGCGGAAGAGCCAGGTGAGGAAGAGCGCCAGCGACAGGACCGCGAGGCCCACACCGGCCGGCAGGCGCAACGTAGCGGTGCTGGTCTGGCTGACGACGAGCACGCTGGCGCCGATTGCGAGCCCCGAGACCAGCAGACCCAGGCCCCAGGAGGCGGTCCTGCGTCGGCGCCCGTGCCGTCGCGACGACAGGTCACTCGCTGGCCGAGATGTCGCAACGGCATCAGCCGCCCCACCCGACGTCGTTGGGCTGGGGGGAACCACCGGAGCGGTGGGGTAGGGGCTGGCCTGCGGCTGCGGGGCGGGTGTATCGGGTGCCTGGGGTGGCGCGGCTGAAACCTGCGACAGGCGCTCCTGCCAGGCAGTCACGGCCCGGGAGAACTCGGTCTCGGGGTTCGGAGCGGATGGCCCGGGAGTTTCGGTTGTGGGCAGCGTCGGCTGAACGCGTTGTGATGTCGCAAAGACCTCGTCGCGGTGCGAACGATTGCGGTGGGCGAGCCAGATCAGGCCACCCAGCACCAGGGCTGGCCCCATGCTCCAGGAGCTGGTTGCGGCGAGCACCAGTGCGGCGAGCACGACGATGGGCAGGGCGCTGGAGAAGAGCCGTTCGGCGGGCCAGCCTCGGGTCTGGGGAAACCACTGCTGCACCAGGCTCTCGGTGCGCCCTTCCTGCGGCATCAGTGCCCAGCAGGCGGTATACAGAACGAGGCCCAGACCTGAGCTGAGGACCAACAGGATGGTGGCCAGCCGTACCAGGAGGGGGTCGACGCGCAGCTGACGAGCCAACGAATGGCACACGCCGGCGACCACCGCATGGTCCCTGCTGCGGGGGACTGAGGGAAGTCGACGTGGATCCATGCCATCCATCCTGTTGCGTCGACGGGGAAAAAACATCAGGTGTTTCCCTGACTTCTGCCGCCTCGACGGGGGCGCTCGGCAGGATCAGGGAGACCGGGGCCCTGGGATGCAGGGCCGATGGCGCCCAGAAGGGCCCCGGGTTGTGCCGGGGCCCTTCTGGGATTGGTGTGCACGGACAGCCCAGTGACTGCTGGGGGCCCGTGACTGATTGGGGAAGGTTTGGTGCAGGACCCTGATGTGGGTCAGACGCGATTGCGGCCCTGGATCGCACCCCAGATGCCGAGCACGATGAGAGAGCCGACAATGGCGAGGAGCCAGCTGCGGAGATCGAAGAAGCCGCCCAGCGAGACGTTGAGCAGCAGCGATCCCAGCCAGCCGCCGAGCACTGCGCCGACGATGCCCAGGATCATGGTGACGAACCAGCCGCCGCCCTGGTCACCAGGCATGATCGCCTTGGCGATGGCGCCGGCAATGAGGCCAAGAATGATGAATGCGAAGAATCCCATGACAAAAACCATAGGCGGGAGACCTGCGGTTGTCGCGTCATTCCACTCGGGGCGAAATGTATTCCACCCGAGGGGGTGAAGGACATGGAGCGGTCAGAACAGGGGCCGCCACGGCGCCAGCAGGGATTCGGTGAATTTGGCGACGGGGGAGCGGCGCACCCATTCCTGGCGGGTGAGCTCCAGGCAATTCGCCTCGTCCACTGCCCAGATCTCCTCCATGCGCGCCGCAACGGCCTTGTCGAGGAATTCGGCGTTGATCTCGTAGTTGCCGGCCAGGCTCAGACGGTCGAGGTTGGCCGTTCCGATCGTCGACCAGACGCCGTCGATGGTGCAGGTCTTCGCATGCACCATCGCTCCCTGGTACAGGAACAGACGCACTCCGTACTTGAGCAGGTCGTCGTAGAAGCCTCGGGAGAGCCAGTCGGCGACGACGTGGTTCGACTGGGCGGGGACGATGATGCGCACGTCGACGCCGCGCCGGGCTGCGGCGAACAGCGCGGCGGTCAGGTCGTCGTCGGGGATCAGATAGGCCTGCGTCATCCAGATGTGGTCCACCGCCCGGTCGATGGCCTCCAGGTACATGTTGCGGATCGGGTAGACAGAGATCTTGGGCGTGTTGCGGTGGATGCGTACCGACGTTTCCCAGGACCGCTGAACCTTCTGGACCAGTTCGTGGTTCGGCACCCGGCGGGAACCCAGCACGCCCAGGTGACGAAGATTCCAGTAGTCGACGAAGGCATTCTCAATCTCCGCAACCCCGGGCCCCACCAGGCGGGCATGCGTGTCACGCCACCGGTCGGCGTAGGTGTCGCCAATGTTGTACCCACCGAGGTAGGCGACGCGGGAGTCGACGACCAGGAGTTTGCGGTGGTCCCTGCCGATGTTCCGCGGGGTGGGCACGGGGCTGGCGATGATCGGATGGGTCTGGACCAGCACCGAGTCCGGGAAGCGGAAGAAGCTGCGGGGCACCACCAGGTTGGCGAACTCGTCGTAGACGGCGCAGACCTTCACGCCTCTTTCGGCGGCGTCCACGAGTGCCTGCTTGAAGCGGTGCCCCGTCGTGTCCCCCTTCCAGATGTAGGTCTCGAAGTAGACCGTCTCCGTGGCCGCGGCAATGTCGGCCAACATGTCTTCGTAGAGGTCGTCGCCGAAGGTGTAGATGGTGACCTGGTCCGCCCCTGCCTGGACTGGCAGGGGATCCGCGACGGGGAAGCGGTAGGGGAGGCGGTGACGGCGCTGGATGGAGTCCGCGACGGTGAGTCCCAGGGCGGTGGTGACCTGGGCGGCAAAGAGCCCCGCCATGGCGCGCGTCGCGAGGCTGCGCAGGGGGAATCGGCCAAGCATGCCCCCACGATAGCGACTCGCTGTGGTGGGGCTTCCTCGACGTCCCTGACGCCGGTCCATCCCCGGGTGGCCGCACCTGTCAGCGCCACCGCATAGGGTGTACCTGCCATGACTGACCTCCCCGCACCGCGTGACCTTGCAGCCCCCGACCTGTTCAGCGCCTTCGATCCCGAGCCCGCGCAGCACACCCGCCCGGCCCGGACACCGATGACGGCCGCCCCGGCGACCAGCACCAATGTCGAGAAGTTGCTGGAGGGGTTGAACCCGCCACAGCGCGAGGCCGTGCTGCATGCGGGCGGACCGGTGCTGGTGGTGGCGGGCGCAGGATCCGGCAAGACCCGGGTGCTGACGCGTCGCATCGCACACCTGGTGGCCGAACGCGGCGTCCACCCGGGCTCCATCCTGGCCATCACCTTCACCAACAAGGCAGCCGCGGAGATGCGCAGCCGCGTGGTCGACCTGGTGGGCAACCGGGCCAAGTTGATGTGGGTCAGCACCTTCCACTCGTCCTGCGTGCGGATCCTGCGTGCGGACATCGACAAGTTCGGCATGAACCGCAACTTCTCGATCTACGACGACACCGACGCCAAGCGATTGATGACCCTGGTCACGCGCGACCTGGAGATGGACGCCAAGCGCTATCCGGTCCGTGCCGTCATGAACTGGGTGAGCAACTGCAAGAACGAGCTGCTTGACCACGAGACCGCCCTGGCCCGGGCCGATGAGGGCAACGAGAAGGCCCTTGCGGAGGCGTACGCCGAATACCAGCGCCGTCTGGTGGCGGCCAATGCGCTCGACTTCGATGACCTGATCATGACCACGGTGCACTTGCTCCAGGCCTTCCCCGAGGTCAGGGAGGGCTACCGTCGTCGCTTCCGGCAGGTGCTGGTGGACGAGTACCAGGACACCAACCACGCCCAGTACCAGCTGATTCGCCAGCTGTGCGGCGAGCTGGACGTCGAGTTGACCGACGGGACGCCGGTGGTGGAGCCCCCCGAACTGATGGTGGTGGGCGACTCGGACCAGTCGATCTATGCCTTCCGGGGTGCGACGATTCGCAACATCCTGGATTTCGCCGACGACTTCCCGGGCGCCGACACCATCCTGCTGGAGCAGAACTACCGCTCCACCCAGAACATCCTCACCGCGGCGAATGCCGTGATCGGCCACAATCCCAACCGCCCCGAGAAGCGGCTGTGGAGCGACCAGGGCGAGGGAGCCCTGATCACCGGCTATGTCGCGGACACCGAGCACGACGAGGCGCAGTTCATCGCCACCGAGATCGACAAGCTGGTGGACGAGGGCAAGACGCGCTACGGCGAGGTGGCGGTCTTCTACCGCACCAATGCCCAGTCACGCGCCTTCGAGGAGGTCTTCATCCGCGTCGGACTGCCCTACAAGGTGGTCGGCGGTGTCCGTTTCTATGAGCGCAAGGAGATCCGGGACGCGATCAGCTACCTGCGCTCCATCGCCAATCCGGCCGATGACGTGAGCACCCGCCGCATTCTCAATGTGCCCAAGCGAGGCATCGGCGAACGGGCTGAGGCTTCGATTGAGGCCCTGGCTGTCAGCGAACGGATCAGCTTCAGCGAGGCGCTGGAACGGGCCAGCGAGGCGCCCGGCATCGCCACCCGCAGTTTCAAGCAGATCCAGGGATTTGCCGAGATGATGTCGCGCCACCGCCAGATGGTGGCCCAAGGCGTGCCCGCCGACGAGATCCTCACATCGATCCTGAAGGAATCGGGCTATTTGGAGGAGCTGGAGAACTCGAAGGACCCCCAGGACGAGACGCGTCTGGAGAACCTCGTCGAGCTGGTGGCGGTGGCGGGTGAATTCGTCGCCGCAGCCCACTCGGTGGACCTGCCCGCTGACGCCGAGCTCCTGCAGGAGGACGGCTCGGGGGCCGGTGACGAAGAGCAGCCAGGAGTCCTGCTGTCCGGGATGCCCGAGCCGGACGACAGTCTGCCCGCCTTCCTGGAGCGGATCGCGCTGGTGGCGGACTCCGACCAGATCCCCGATTCCGAGGACGGCGACGGTGTGGTGACCCTGATGACGCTCCACACGGCCAAGGGCCTGGAGTTCGACACGGTCTTCCTGACCGGCTTCGAGGACGGCGTCTTCCCACACATGCGGGCGCTGATGGACCGCGACGAGCTGCAGGAGGAGCGGCGACTGGCCTATGTGGGCATCACCCGTGCCCGCAAGCAGCTCTACCTCTCGCGGGCGGCGGTCAGGACAGCCTGGGGATCGCCCCAGTACAACCCGCCCAGCCGCTTCTTCGACGAGATCCCGGCGCACCTGATGGACTGGCGACGCACCGGCGCCGCGCTGACTGGGTGGGCCAGCACGTCGGCGACGCGCAGCAGCCAGGCACGCCAGGCCACCGGACGTCCTGGCAGCAACCGCACACTGGGGACGAGCACGGCCCCGACTTTCGGGGCGGGCAAGCCCGCGGTGAAGCATGTGGCCTCGGTTCAGCCGGGGGAGCGGGTGCTGCACTCCACCTTCGGGATGGGGACCGTCGTCGCCACCTCCGGAGCCGGGGACCAGATGAAGGCCGACGTGGACTTTGGCTCCGCCGGCCTCAAGCGGCTCAGCCTGAAGCACGCCCCCATGGAGAAGCTCTAGCCCTCCCCCTGGTGGGGCGGGATCGCAGGACAGCAGAAGTCCCGCGCACCGGTTGGTGTGCGGGACTTCTTTTCTGAGATTCTCTTTGGCGCTGGGGTCAGACGTGGACGCCCAGGGTCAGCAGGAAAGTCACAGGATTGCTGGTCGAGTAGACATCGCCCGGTGTGGTGCCCTTGGGGTAGTACTCGAAGTGCAGGTGCGGGCCGAAGGTGCGGCCCTTCATGCCGTTGTAGCCGATGATGGTGCCGGCCTTGACGACCTGACCCGGCTGCACGGTGTAACGGCTCATGTGGGCGTAGAGCGTCGAGCTGCCATCGGCGTGGTGCAGGACCAAGGCGCTGTCGCCGGCCCAGCCCTGGCAACCGCCACAGTTGGTGGCAGCGACACCGTCGGCCACGGCGCGCACCGGGGTGCCCACGGGAGACGGGAAGTCCTGACCGGTGTGCCAGCGGGACCACGAGCCGTACTGGCCCCAGGAGGCGCCGACGGTGTACTGACCGGGGGGCAGCGGGGTGGTGCCGCCCGCACCGCTGAGCGTGGCGGCAGGAGCTTCCTTGGGGGCATCCTGGGCTGCAGGCTGCCCCGACTGCTGCTTGGCCTTCTTGGCTGCCTCGGCCTTGGCCTTGGCGGCCTCCATGCCCTGCTTCTTGAGCAGTTCCTCGGCCTTGCGCTTCTCCTCGGCGATGCGGCCGGCCTCGGCCTTCACACGCGCGAGGTCTTCCTCGATCTGGTCATCGCGGCTCTGGGCACCGGCGTCGGTGGCCTCGGCTGCGACATTGTCGTTGATCTCGTCGAGGTTGCCCTGGCGGGCAACGGCGCCCTCGGCAGCAACGGCCTTGCTCAGCTCGGTACGTGCGGCATTGCGCGAGATGGTGGTGCGGCCGGCGTAGGCGGCCAGCGTGCCGCTGTTCTGTCCCTGCACCTTGCGGGCCTGGGCCACCTGGGACTGGACCTGCTGCTCGATGGTCAGCGCGTCAGGAGCTGCCACGGCGCGGGTGATGTCATGGGTGTTCTTGTCCTTGGAGACCGACGCGGTGTCGACCCGCTCGGAACCGGCGGACGAGGCGGCGATGACGCCACCGATGGTCACGAGGCCAAGGGTGCTGACGGCCAGCGCGGCGAAGCTTCGCTTCAGGACGCTGTTGCTCGGCTCCTCTTCAGCGGTGTCGAGGACACTGTCGAAGTCGAGCTCATCGGGGGTCTCCGAAACCTCCAGTACGCGCTTGGCGCGAACCCTCCGGAAGGGGGTGCGGGACACGGTTCTCCTTGGTGCAGACAGTGGGCTCATCATATGTCGCAGCGCCACATGGCCAACTGCTCCTGGATGAGGGTCCCGATCTCTCGGAACTCCTAAACCTTAGCATTTCTCAGGAAGCGTACACCAATTCACTCGGCCTGAGTGGCCCGTTCTCCGGCACGCACCGCGATCTGGCCCATCTTCGCGCCGCCCAGGTCATAGGACGCGCTCGGGTTGTTGACGAGGTACAAGACCTTGTTGTCGACGGTCACGACGGCGGTGCGGAAGCGGGCCGTCTCTGCGCCCCCCATGCTCTGCTGGACCAGCAGGGTGGTGGCCGTGATGGGGGTCTGACCTGCCTTTCCGCGGGCGGTGGCGGCCTCGGACAGCTTGGCGGTCTCCTGGCGGTCGGAACACTTGGAGAGGTTTCCTCGCAAGGTTCCCGCGAAGCTGTCGGCCGCCTTGGCATCCTTGAAGGTCATCGCAACCACGTCGACGCCGAAGGTCTGCGGGGCGGCATTGTCCTGGGTCATCAGGTAGGTGCGCTGCTCTCGCTTGGTCGGCCCGGCCACCGAGGCCAGCGACATGTTCTCGCACTGACTGCCCTTGGTGGTGACATTGCTCACGTCGGTGACCGACCACAGGCCCGCTCCCGGGGAGACGCGGGGCAGGTCGGAGATGTTCAGCCAGCCCGGTGTGCCGCTGCTGGGCAGGGTGGTGGCTGCAACCTTCGGCTGCTTGGCGCAGGCGCCCGTCGAGCGAGCACACTGGCGGTTGATCGTCGAGGCGGCAGCCTGCACCACCGGGGTGGGCCCCATGGCCTTCTTGGACTGTGTGACGTCATATCCGTGCACCGTGGTGCCGGTACGAGCCAGCAGGAGAGTGTGGTACTCGGGGATGGTGTCCTCGAAGACCACGGTCATCAGCATGGCCTCGTCGCCAACGCCCGTCACGGAGGACGCACTGAGCAAGTAGGTGGGGACGTCATCACACTTGGCCATGTTGGTGGCCCGCAGCTTGTAGGCCTGTCCGGCATCGGCCGTCGTGGCGAAGTTGTCGATCTGGTGGCGGGCGACCAGGGGCAGCGAGGACTTGGTGCTCAGCGTGCGCTGTTTGGTCTGGGTGGCATTCGGCTGGCCCGTGGTGGAGTTCTGGCAGTAGAGCCGGTGCGAGGTGGGGGTCAACTTCTGCAGGGTCTCGACGGCCGTCCAGCCCTGCCCCTTGGCGATCAGCTCGGCGTCCCTGGGAGTCATCAGGTCGCCGTCGACCACGGCCGGCGGCTTGCTCACGCTGGGAGTGGGGGTGGGGGTGATCACCACGACGGGCTTGCGGGTCTGCTGCAGAACCAGGGCGAAGGCGACCACGGCGAGCACGAGGGCCGCCGCGATCCACGGCAACCACTTCTTCCAGCCGCCGGCGGCCGGTGCCTCGGCGCGCTGTGGCGTGGGCTGCAGATCCGCTCCGGACTCCTCGTCACGATTCTGGGCGGCTCTGGCGCCCAGACCGGCGGCGGCGAGCATCGGGTCAGATGCGTCGGCCTCCGCCTCGTCGGCCTCATCGGGCAGCAGTGGCGCGGCCTCGTCGAAGACGTCGATGGGTTCCTCGTCCAGGACCTCCGTGTCAGGAGTCTCAGGGGCCAGCGCACCGACCACCTCGGAGGTTCGCACATTCTCACCGACAGCCGGCCGCATCCAGGCGCTGTGGTCGGCCTCGACGACGGCATCCTCTGGGGTAGGGTCGAACCCGCTTTCCGGTGCCCCCGGCGTGTGGGAATTGACGATCGACTCGTCCTGGTCACCGTCGACGCGGGGCATCGGGTTCTGCTCGTCGGTCACGCGGGTTCCTCCGGGAGTACGGGACAGGGGCGTCAGCCCCTGGTCATTGCTCATGCGGAGTTTACCCGCCGGGCACTCGGGCGGCGATTCATCCGCGCGGACAGGCGTGAAGCTGAAGGGTGGCAGACAGTGGCTTTCTCCAGGACCTCACGTGGCCGGGGACGCGACGACGGCAGGGGCACCCCCGTCGTCGGGACGCGCCACGGGCACCGGTCGATGCTCAGCCTCGTGCCGTGGCCGCTGGTCTGCGCAGCAGCCGCGTTGCTCACCGTGCTCGCCGGAGTGGTGCCCCCGGTGGCGCTGGCGACGGTGGCCTGGGTCCAGGCGCCCGATCTGGGTTTCTGGACCGTGATCGGTGCCGGCGTGCGTGGCTGGCTACTGGCCCACGGGGCACGCATCGAGGTGGGGGAGAATGTACTGGGCATCGTTCCGCTGGGGGTCAGCCTGCTGATCGTGCTCGCCGGCAGTGGCCTGGCGGCGGTGGCCGCCCAACAGGCGCGCACCGGCGCGAGCGAGGACTTTCCCCAGCGCGAGCGCCGCGACCTCGTCCTGCGGGTGGCGAGCATCTTCGTGGCCACCTATGTGGTCTGTGTCCTGGTGGCCGCCGCGTTGACCGATACGGGCAGCCAGACCGGCGTGGCCCTTCTGGGCGGGATCGTGCTCGGCGCTGTCAGTGCCCTGGTGGGGGCGGGCCGAGCCGTGGGCTGGGATCCGACGCAGTGGTGGCCACAGTGGGCTCGCGCGGTTCCCCGGGCGATCGGCGCGGCCCTGTGCGTGATGGGTGCCACCGGTGCCCTGGTCACTGGCATCGCCCTGTGGCAGCACCGTGGGGCCGTCGTGGACCTGCACAATTCGCTGGTCCCAGGGGTGGCCGGGGGCATTGCGCTGCTCGTGCTCCAGCTGGTCTGGCTGCCCAACCTGGTGATCTGGGGCGCCTCCTGGGCCCTGGGGGCCGGTTTCTCCGTCGGCACCGGCACCGTCGTCTCGCCGGCCCACAACCTGACCGGCACCCTGCCGGCGATTCCCGTGCTGGGTGCGATCGGTGCCAATGGCCCGGGCCCGCGGGTGGCTCTGCTGTGGCTGCTGTCCGGCGTGCTGGCTGGCATCGTCGCCGCCTGGGTCATCGTGCGCTCCCGGCCGGCGGCGCGTCCCGACGAGACCTCGCTGGTTGGAGGCCTTTCGGGAGTGCTCGCCGGGCTCTGCTTCTGGGTGCTGGCGCTGGTCTCCGGCGGTGACCTGGGCGTGGAACGGTTGGTGGGCGTCGGTCCGCGGCTGGTGCCGCTGGCCGTGATGGCGCCCACGGTGATGGGCATCTCGGGGCTGGTCACTGGTCTGGTCCTGGGTCTGCTCCAGGCACGACCGATGCCGGTGGAGGCCAATGCGAGCCCGCTGGATCAGGACGAGGAGTCCGGGCACGGCGGATGAGCCGATAGGCTTGGCCGGTGACCTATCGCGTGCTCGTCCTGGTGTCTGGCAGTGGCACCCTGCTGCAGTCCTTGATCGACGCCCGCGACGAGGGGCGGCTGGATGCAGAACTGGTCGCCGTCGGTGCCGACGTCGAGTGTGCGGGGATCGAGCGGGCCAAGGCGGCTGGGATCGACACCTTCGTCCACCCGATGCCGACGCTGCTTCGTCGAGGCACCGACGAGCGACTGGTCTGGGATGCCGCGCTGGCTGACCAGATGGCCGCGCACCAGCCGGACCTCGTGGTCTCCGCAGGCTTCATGAAGTTGCTGGACCGTCCCTGCATGGAGCGCTTCGGCGACCGCATCATCAACACCCACCCCGCCCTGCTGCCCGACTTCCCCGGTGCCCATGCGGTACGCGATGCGCTCGCAGCCGGCGCCACCACGACGGGTGCGTCCATCTTCTGGGTCAACGACGGTGTCGACACCGGCGAGTTGATCACGCAGGAGGCCGTCGAGGTACTCCCCGGCGACGATGAGGCCACGCTGCACGAGAGGATCAAGATCGTCGAAAGGCGCCTGCTGGTGGACGTCGTCAACGACTTGGCTCGCAAGGCCGCCTGCTGACGGCGAACTCTTCTGCCCACGCTGCTGCCCGTCGAGGCAGCACCCACAGACCATTCCCTACGGCACGAAACATTCAGGAGAAGCAATGAGTGACAACCGAATGCCCATCAAGCGCGCACTGGTGAGCGTCTACGACAAGACCGGGCTCGTCGAGCTCGGCCAGGCCCTCGCCGCGGCAGGCGTCGAGCTGGTCAGCACCGGCGGCTCCTACAAGAAGCTCGTCGATGCCGGACTGCAGGTCACCGAGGTCGCCGAGCTGACCGGCTTCCCCGAGTGCCTCGACGGTCGCGTCAAGACCCTGCACCCGAAGGTGCACGCCGGCATCCTGGCCGACCGTCGGCTCGAGGACCACCGCAACCAGCTCGAGGAGATGGGCATTGCCGCCTTCGACCTGGTCGTGAGCAACCTGTACCCCTTCACCCAGACCGTCGCCTCGGGGGCCACGCCCGACGAGTGCGTCGAGCAGATCGACATCGGCGGCCCCTCAATGGTGCGCGCCGCCGCCAAGAACCACCCCAGCGTCGCCATCGTCACCTCGCCGGACCAGTACGAGGACCTGACGCGTGCCCTGGCCGAGGGTGGCTACACCCTCGAGGAGCGCAAGCAGCTGGCGGCCGCAGCCTTCAAGCACACCGCGAACTACGACATGGCCGTGGCCGGCTGGATGGGCCACGTGCTCACCGATAGCACCGACGGCACCGGCTTCCCGGGCTGGGTGGCCGGCAGCTACGAGCGCCTCGACGTGCTGCGCTATGGCGAGAACAGCCACCAGCAGGCCGCCCTCTACAAGAAGAACTTCGGGCCCGAGGGCCTGGCCACCGCCGAGCAGCTGGGCGGCAAGGCGATGAGTTACAACAACTACGTCGACACCAATGCCGCCCACCGTGCCGCCTATGACTTCGACGCCCCGGCCGTCGCCATCATCAAGCACGCGAACCCTTGCGGCATTGCCACGGGCGCGGACATCGCCGAGGCCCACCGCAAGGCGCACGAGTGCGACTCGCTGAGTGCCTTCGGTGGCGTGATTGCCGCCAACCAGACCGTCACCAAGGCCATGGCCGAACAGGTCAAGCCGATCTTCACCGAGGTGATCGTTGCCCCCGACTACGAGGCGGAGGCGCTGGAGATCCTGCAGAGCAAGAAGAACCTGCGCATCCTGAAGTGCGGCGCCCCGGCCCGCGGCGGCGTCGAGACCCGCGAGATCGACGGCGGCCTGCTGATGCAGCAGATGGACGTCCTGCAGGCCGAGGGTGACAAGCCCGAGAACTGGACTCTGGCCGCTGGCGAGCCTGCGGATGAGCAGACCCTGGCGGACCTGGACTTCGCCTGGAAGGCATGCCGCTCGGTGAAGTCGAATGCCATCCTGCTGGCCAGTGACGGCGCGTCGGTGGGCGTCGGCATGGGCCAGGTCAACCGCGTCGACAGCTGCAAGCTGGCCGTCGAGCGCGCTGGGGAGAGGGCCAAGGGCTCGGTGGCCGCCTCCGACGCATTCTTCCCGTTCAGCGACGGCCCCCAGATCCTCATCGACGGTGGAGTGAAGGCCATCGTGCAGCCGGGAGGCTCCATCCGCGACGAGGAAACCATCGAGCTGTGCAAGGATCGCGGCGTGACCCTGTACTTCACGGGCACGCGCCACTTCTTCCACTGACCAGTCCCGTGGCCCGGGCCCACAGTCCGGTGGGAAGAACTCACGCGGCGAAGGGGGCAGAATGGCCCTGACACCGTGGACATGACGATGGCCCGGGACACAGGACGAGACGGAAGGGCAGCGATGACTGCAACCAGGATCGACGGCAAGGCGGTTGCCGCCCAGATCAAGGACGAGCTCAAGGTGCGCGTCGACGCCCTACGGGCACAGGGCGTCGTGCCCGGGCTGGGAACCGTTCTGGTGGGTGACGATCCGGGCAGCCAGATCTATGTGGGTGGCAAGCACAAGGACTGCGCTCAGGTGGGGATCGAGTCGATTCGCGTCGACCTGCCCGAGGACACCACCCAGGAGCAGCTCGACGAGGCCATCCAGGCCCTCAACGAGAACCCCGCCTGCACCGGCTACATCGTGCAGCTGCCGCTGCCCAAGCATCTCGACGAGCACCGTGCACTCTCGCTGATCGACCCGGACAAGGACGCCGACGGCCTGGCCCCGGCCAGCCTCGGCAAGCTGGTGCTCACCGAGCCCGGCCCGCTGCCGTGCACCCCGCGGGGCATCGTCGAGCTGCTGAACCGCTACGAGGTGCCGCTCTCGGGCGCCGAGGTGTGCGTCGTGGGTCGTGGCACCACCGTGGGACGCCCGCTGGGTCTCCTGCTGACCCGCAAGAGCGAGAATGCCACCGTGACGCTGTGCCACACGGGCACCCGCGATCTCGCGGCGCACACCCGCGAGGCCGACATCGTGGTGGCCGCCGTCGGCCGCGCGGGCTTCCTCACCGCGGACATGGTCAAGCCCGGTGCCGTGGTGATCGACGTCGGCGTCAGCCGAGTGGACGGCAAGCCGGTGGGTGATGTCGCGGCCGACGTGTGGGAGGTGGCCTCCAAGGTGACGCCCAATCCCGGCGGCGTCGGCCCGATGACCCGCGCGATGCTGTTGAGCAATGTGGTGGACCGAGCCGAACAGCTGGCCGGGCTGCGGGGCTGACGATGGCGCCCGCCACCGAGCAGCATGCGAGGGACACCGCCATGGCCCGGGCACGGGCCATGGCCGGTGGGGCGACGCTGAACCAGTGGCCCCTGACCGTGGTGCTGGCAGCACTCGGCGTGAGCCTGGCGATCACCGCCACGGGGCACTGGCGTCGTGGCGCCTTTGCCATCGGGTGCAGCGTGGTGTTGGCGGGTCTGTTGCGGGCCTTCCTGCCGCGGCGCGTGGCGGGGCTGCTGGTGGTGCGTCAGCGCTGGTTCGACACGGCACTGTTGCTGCTGGCCGGCGGGGCGATGATGGCCATCACGCTGGTGGTGCCACACTCCCGGCCCGGCTACTGACCCGTCACTGCCCCGGACAACTGGGAGTTCCAATCCAGAACCGCGAACAGGCCGCCACCCACATGTGGGTGGCGGCCTGTTGCGTGGTGCACCGCCGGATGCTTCCGGCAGGCAGTCACCACTGGGTCACTTGACGAAGCCGAGCTCCTTGACGGCAGCGGCCTCTTCCTGCAGCTCAGCCACCGACGCGTCGATCTTTGCGCGGCTGAAGTCGTTGATCTCGAGGCCCTGGACGATCTCCCAGTTGCCATTCTTGTGGCGAACGGGGAAGGAGGAGATGATGCCCTCCGGAACGCCGTAGGAGCCATCGGAGACAACGCCCAGGCTGGTCCAGTCGCCACCAACGGTGCCGAGCTCCCAGTCGTGCATGCAGGAGGCGGTGGCATTCGCGGCCGACGCACGGCTCGACAGGCCGGTGGCGTCGATGATCTCGGCGCCGCGCTTGGCGACCTTCGGGATGAAGGTGTTCTTCACCCACTCGTCGTCATTGATCTCCTCGAGCACCGGCTTGCCGTCCACCGTGGCGTGGAAGAGGTCCGGGTACATGGTGGAGGAGTGGTTGCCCCAGATGGTGAGGCGCTCGATGTGGCGGGTGGTGACGCCGAGCTTCTTGCCCACCTGCGCCTTGGAGCGGTCCAGGTCCAGACGGGTCAGGGCACCGAAGCGCTCGCGCGGGATGTCGGGCGCGTTGTTCATGGCGATCAGGGCATTGGTGTTGGCGGGATTGCCGGTCACCAGCACGCGGATGTCGTCGGCGGCCACCTTGTTGAGGGCCTTGCCCTGCTGGGTGAAGATGCGGCCATTGGCGCTCAGCAGGTCGCCGCGCTCCATGCCGGCCTTGCGCGGGAAGGCGCCCACCAGCATGGCGATGTTGGCGCCCTCGAAGATGGTCTCGGGGTCATCACCAATGACGACATTCTTCAGGTTCGGGAAGGCGCAGTCGTCCAGCTCCATGACGACGCCCTCGAGGGCCTTCATGGCGTGCGGGATCTCGAGCAGACGCAGCTCGATCGGGGTGTCGCCCAGCACGGCACCGCTGGCAATGCGGAACAGCAGGCTGTAGCAGATCTGGCCGGCGGCACCGGTGACTGCAACCTTCACGGGAGTCTTTTGCATGGGTCTTCCTCTTCTCGTCGACACGCGAACAGCAAAAACAGTACAGGTCAGCAATGCCCCAGGGGCTGCCCGCCACTGCACCTGTGTGCATCCTTCGCGGCAGGCGTCATGCTTTCTTGCAGAGCCTAGCCGGGCGGGTGGAGGCCGAGGTGGGCGGGGCACGGCGAGGGCCGCTCCCATGGGGGAGCGGCCCTCGCAGCTTCTCGTGCGGTGCAGTGGGGAGCGGGTGCAGTGGGGATCAGTGCGCGATGGCACCTTCGGCGCCCGCACCGGTCATGGAGCGAACCTCCATCTCCGTGTACTTGGCGGCATTGTGCTCCTTCGAGGTGATGGAGCCGAGCCAGCCCAGGATGAAGCCCAGGGGCACGCTGACCAGAGCCGGGTTGTCCAGCGGGAACCACGCGAAGTCCGCATTCGGGAACATCGAGGTCTTCGCGCCCGAGACAGCGGGGGAGAAGGTGATCAGCACCAGCGCAGAGATCAGGCCGCCGTAGATGCTCCAGACCGCGCCACGCGTGTTGAAGCGCTTCCAGTACAGCGAGTACAGGATCGACGGCAGGTTGGCGGAGGCCGCGACGGCGAAGGCCAGGGCCACCAGGAAGGCGATGTTCTGGCTCTTGGCCGCGATGCCACCGACGATGGCAAGGCCACCGATGACCAGCACCGTGTTGCGGGCCACCTTCATCTCGGCCTGGGGATCGGCCTTGCCGTCCTTCAGGATCGAGTTGTAGATGTCGTGGGCGAAGGAGGCAGAAGCCGTGATGGCCAGGCCTGCGACCACGGCGAGGATGGTGGCGAAGGCCACGCCGGCGATGATGGCCAGGAAGATGGTGCCGCCCAGACCCTTGCCGGGCAGCCAGAAGGCCAGCGCCGGTGCGGCAGCATTCGCCTTGCCCGGCAGCAGGTTGATCACGTCGTAGCCGACCAGCCAGGCAGCGCCGTAGCCGAGCACCATGGTGAACAGGTAGAAGGCGCCGATCAGGCCGATGGCCCAGGTCACCGAACGGCGGGCTTCCTTGGCAGTGGGCACGGTGTAGAAGCGCATCAGCACGTGCGGCAGGCCAGCGGCGCCCAGCACGAGGGAGAGGGCCAGCGAGATGAAGCCGAGCTTGTTGCTGCCGTACTTGCCCATCGGCTCGGTCAGGTCACGCCAGGCGGCACCCAGTGCGGCGGGATCGGAGGCGCGCACCGCATCGGCCTTGGCCTGGGCATTGCCGACCAGGGTCGACAGGTTGAGGCCGGCCAGGCCCAGCACCCAGAAGGTCATGATGCCGGCGCCCGAGATCAGCAGCACGGCCTTGATCATCTGGACATAGGTGGTGCCCTTCATGCCGCCGATGAGGACGTAGACGATCATCAGGATGCCGACCAGCAGGATGACCAGGTTCTGCATCATCGGGCTGCTGACGCCCAGCAGCAGCGAAACCAGTCCACCAGCACCGGCCATCTGGGCGAGCAGGTAGAAGAAGGAGACGGCCAGCGTGGAGAGTGCGGCGGCCATGCGGACCGGCTTCTCCTTGGTGCGGAAGCTCAGCACATCGGCCATCGTGTACTTGCCGGTGTTGCGCAGCGGCTCGGCGACCAACAGGAGTGCGACGAGCCAGGCGACGAGGAAGCCGATGGAGTACAGCAGGCCGTCGTAACCGGTCAGCGCGACGGCGCCGACGATGCCCAGGAAGGAGGCTGCGGACAGGTAGTCGCCGGCGATGGCCAGACCGTTCTGGCGGCCGTCGAAGGAGGCGCCGCCGGTGTAGAAGTCGCTGGCCTCCTTCTTGCCGCCCGTGGAGACCTTGATGACGATCGTCAGGGTACCCACGACGAAGAGGGCGAAGATGAGGATGTTGGCCATCGGGTTGCCCAGCTTGGCCGTCTCCATCAGGGGGAGCTGCATCAGGGTGGTGGCATTCATCGGTTGCCCTCCAGTTCAGCGCGCAGCTTGGTGGCGATGGGGTCCAGGTTCTTGTTCGCGTGGCGGATGTACAGCGCGGTGATGAGGAAGGTCGTGAGGAATTGCAGCAGCCCCAGGAAGAGGCCGAGCGTCACATTGCCGAACAGGGGCTTCTTCATGAGGTCGATCGCGTAGGTGCTCAGCAGTACGTACGCGAAGTACCAGATCAGGAAGGCGGCGCTCATGGGGAAGGCGAAGTTTCGGAAGCGGCTCTTGAGCTCCTGAAATTCGGCCGAGGCATGGACCCGGGCCAGGGCCTCGTCGTCGGCGACATAGGGCCGGGGCGCGGCCGGAGTGCCGGCCGGCGGCAAGTGCTCTGCTGGCTCACCCTGAGGGGCGGCGGGGCGTGACGTGGACATCGTGCTCCTTGCATTTGCTGCTGGCGTGCAGCGATTCGCCTACGTTGGCGGAACTGCCGCAAAGGTAGCGGTTCAGGTGAGGGAAGTCACTACTCATTCGAGATATTTGTCACATGTCTTGGTGGATCTTCATGGCGCGCAGGAGGAACCCCACAGTCCGTGACCATGGGGTTTCCTTGTGTGTAAGAGGTTCGACGCCATCGCTCGATTGGTAGGCCAGGCATTGAAAGACTGGGGCGCTGGAAAAATCTCCGAGGAATGAGACGAACGGTGGTTCGTGAAAATGGTCCGATCGGTGTTTCGTCAGCGGAAGATGATCGTGCGGTGGCCGTCCAGGAAGACCCGCTTCTCCGCAAAGAGCTTGACCGCCTCGGTCAGCGTGCGGCTCTCTTCGTCCTGCCCGATCGCGACCAGCTCGGGAACGGTCCTGGAGTGGTCCACTCGCACCACGTTCTGCTCGATGATCGGGCCCTCGTCGAGGTCACTGGTGACGAAGTGGGCCGTGGCACCGATCAGCTTCACGCCACGCTCGTGCGCCTGACGGTAGGGATTGGCGCCCTTGAAGCCGGGCAGGAAGGAGTGGTGGATGTTGATGGCACGACCGGCCAGGGCCTCACAGAGCTCCGGCGACAGGATCTGCATGTAGCGTGCCAGCACCACCAGCTCGATGTCGTGCTCGTCGACCAGTTCCAGGACGCGGGCCTCGAAGTCCGCCTTCGTCTGCGGCGTCACGACGCGATCCTCGAAGTCGATGCCGTAGAAGCCCGCCAGGTCGCGCAGCGTCGGGTGGTTGGACAGGACCATCGGGATCTCGATGTTCAAGTGACCGCTGCGATGCCGGAAGAGCAGGTCATTGAGGCAGTGCCCCGCCTTGGAGGCCAGCACCAGGGTGCGGGTGGGCCGCGCCGCAAGGTCCAGCATCCAGTCGGCAGCCAGATCGTCCACCACTGGTGCCAGGGCGGCCTCGATGCCGGCCCGGTCCAGGGCCGTGGCCACGGTCACGCGCATGAAGAAGCGTCCGGAGTCCGAGGACGTGAACTGCTGGGACTCCAGGATGTTGCCGCCGGCGGCAACGCATGCCCCCGAGATCGCGTGGACGATGCCGGGGCGGTCATTGCAGGCAATGGTGAGCACCCAGGTCTGCTCGCTGACGGGTGCAGGGGTGCCTTCGGGAGAGACAGGGGAGGGCTGCGCGTAGATCACGGCGACACCCTACCGGCCGGGGCGCCGGGGATACGGGCTCGCCGCGAGCAGCCGTTATCCTGATCTGGTGAAAACACGCGGTCGACGATCGTCCCATCAGCAACCCACCGACCAGGAGGGGCACTGTTGCACCGACCGGGAAGGCGGCAGCCGCCCGCATCACGGGGCTGACGCATGAGTCTGACCGGGGTCCTGACCAATGTCGGGTTGATCTTCCTGTTCATCTGCATCGGTGGCGTCTTCTCGGGCGCCGAGATGGCCTTGGTCTCGCTGCGCGAGAGCCAGGTGAAGGCCTTGGCATCGCGGGGCAAGCGGGGCGAAGCCGTGGCACGTCTCACGGCAGATCCCAACCTCTTCCTCTCCGCGGTGCAGATCGGCGTCACGGTCTCGGGCTTCCTGTCCGCCTCCTTCGGTGGCGCGACGCTGGCACCGGCTCTCAGCCCTCTGCTGGTGAACCTCGGGATGCCGAGCGGTCTGGCCAACACGCTGGCCCTGGTGCTCATCACCGTGACGATCTCCTATTTCTCCATCGTGCTCGGCGAGCTGACGGCCAAGCGGATCGCGATGCAGCGCGCGGAGGGCTTCTCCTTGGCCATCGCGCCGCTGGTGGACACGATTGCGCGCGTCGCCCGACCGGTCATCTGGTTCCTCGGCAAGTCCACGGACGTCGCCGTGCGACTGCTGGGCGGCGACCCGCAGGCCTCTCGGGAGGAGGTCACCGACGAGGAATTGCGTCAGATGGTGATCGGCTCCCAAACACTCGGGGCTGAGGAACGACACATCGTCGACGAGGTCTTCGAGGCTGGTGAACGCAGCCTGCGCGAGGTGATGGTGCCCCGCACCGAGGTGGATTTCCTGCCAGGAGACATGCCGGCCTACAAGGCGATCCGGGAAGTTCAAGGGGCGCCACACTCGCGCTATCCGGTGACCGATGGATCCCGCGACAGGATCCTGGGTTTCCTGCACGTTCGAGACCTGATGGATCTGGACCCCGCCACCCGCTCGGCGCCCATCCGGCAGCTGGTGCGTCCCGTGGTGGGGTTGCCCGAGACGGTTCGCGTCCTGAGGGCACTCACCGACATGCGTCGCAGCCACTCACACTTGGCGATCGTCAAGGACGAGTACGGCGGTACTTCGGGCATCGTGACCCTGGAGGACCTCGTCGAGGAGCTGATCGGTGACATCACCGACGAGTACGACCTGGCGCCCGAGCCGGGCCACAGCCAGCTGAACGACATCGACGGTTTGATGACCCTGGAGGACTTCGCGGACAAGTTCGGCTATGTCCTGCCGGAGGGGCCCTATGACACGGTGGCTGGATACGTGATGGCCCAGCTGGGACATGTACCTGAGGTGGGCGACGAAGTTGCTGCCGAGCTGGAGCGCGACGTGGAGGATGCCCAGTTCGCAGACCTGCCCGAAAGGGCGCGAGTGGTGCTCACGGTCACCGAGCTGGACGGGCGTCGAGCCGCGTGGCTCTCGGCACGACGCGACGAGACAGGCGCAACCGCTGCGCCGACGACAACAGGGGAAGCAGCACCATGAGCATGGCCGCAACCGACGCCGATGGGCAGGACCTGCTGACCACGCAGGAAGTGGGGCCGCTGTTGGCGGCGGCGGTGGCCCATGCGGGTGGCGAGTTGCTGGGCTGGCGGCTGGACCACGTGGACCACGATCCGTCACGTTCCACCACGGCAACCTTCGTCGCGGAGGTGCAGTGGTCCTTCGGGCAGCGCACCGAGCTTCTGGGCTGCAGCGTGCGGGCCAGCGGCCCCGGGGGCAGCGACGACAACGCCGAGATCTTCCATGATGGCCAACGATCAGCTGCGGTGTGGATCTACCCGGCCGACCCGGACCTCCCCGGCCTGGCCAGGGCGGCCTATGCCGAACGCATGGCGGAGGTGGTCAACGAGTACGGGCTTGTCGTCGGCCCGGTGGCGGGGGACGATCTCGAGTTGACGATGATCGGCTACCGGCCGCGGCGCCGTGCCGTGCTCCGGATGACGGTGCGCGGCGAGGTCTTCTTCGTGAAGGTGCTCAGGCCGGACCAGGTGGAGCAGGTCTCGAACCGACACATCATGTTGGACGAGGCCCGCATCCCCTCGCCTGAGGTGGCCGCGGTCACCGACGACCATCTGCTGGTGCTGCGCCAGCTGCCGGGGCGTTCTCTTGCGGAAGCGATCTTCGATCCGGAGCCAGCATGCTCTGCCGAGGACATCGTGGCCTTGCTCGACGCGATGCCCGCGGGTGTCGCCAGACTGGAGAGACGTGCGCCCTGGGTCGACGGCCTGGCGCACTATGCCCGCATCGTCGGCAATGCCCTCCCGGAGGAGTCGAGCAGACTGTCCTGGCTGGTCCCGGAGATCCAACAGGGATTGGCAGGCATCCCGCTGGGCGACGAGCCGACCCACGGTGACTTCCACGAGGCCCAACTGCACGTCCAGGACGGGCGGATCTGTGGCCTGCTCGACGTGGACACGATGGGACCGGGGCGCAGGGCAGACGATCTGGCCTGCCTGGTGGCGCACCTGTCCACGGTGCAGCGCATGAATGCGCAACAGACCGAGCGGGTTCACCGACTGATCCGCACGTGGGTACCGGTCTTCGATGAGCGGGTGGATCCCACCGAGCTGCGCCTGCGAGCGGCCGCGGTGATCGTGTCCCTGGCCACCGGGCCGCACCGAGGGCAGGAACCGCACTGGGAGCAGGAGACCAGTACCATCCTTGACTCCGCCGAGGCGCTGGTGCGGCAGGTGGTCTGAACCCGCGGGGATGGGGTCGGGGCAGGTGTCCCACGAAGGGTGAACGGCAGGTTACGATGTGCGCGCACCCTCACCCCAGGAGCATCCACAGTTCATCTGCTCAGGAGGCAGTTCAGTGAAGAAGTCCCTCGTCGCCCCGGCCCTGTTGTCGGCGCTTGCCCTGTCCGTTGCCGGTTGCGCCAAGGCGCCCGACGCCACGTCCGCTGCCTCTGATGCCGCCAGCGCCGCCACCAGTGCCGCCGGCCAGGCGGCGTCGGGCGATTTCAAGGCCTGCATGGTCTCCGACGAGGGCGGTTTCGATGACAAGTCGTTCAACCAGACCTCGCACGATGGCCTGACCAAGGCCAAGTCCGAGCTGGGCATCCAGACCGGCGAGATGCAGTCCGCCACCCCGAACGACTTCGCCAAGAACATCAACGCGATGGTGGCCGCCAAGTGCAACATCATCGTGACCGTCGGCTTCATGCTGGGCGACGCCACCGTGGCCGCCGCCAAGGCCAATCCCGACGTGCAGTTCGCCATCGTCGACTGGAATGACGCCGCCAAGACCGCCGGCCTGAAGAATCTCAAGCCCCTGATCTTCAACACCGCCGAGCCGAGCTTCATGGCGGGCTACACCGCGGCTGCCATGAGCAAGACCGGCTCGGTGGGCACCCTGGGTGGCATGAACATCCCGACGGTGACGATCTTCATGGACGGCTTCCACCAGGGGGCCACCTACTACAACACCCAGAAGGGCAAGAGCGTCAAGGTGCTCGGCTGGGATCCGAAGAATCCCAAGGGCGGCCAGTTTGTCGGCAGCTTCGGCGACGTCGCCGGCGGCAGCCGCATCGCGAGCACCCTGACCAGCCAGGGTGCCGACGTGATCTTCCCGGTGGCCGGGCCTGCCGGTGAGGGCGCGCTGCAGGTGGCGAAGAAGTCCGGTGGCAAGGTCAACGCCGTCTGGGTGGACACCGATGGCTGCGTCTCCAGCGCCAGCTACTGCTCGAACATCATGACCTCGGTGCAGAAGGCCATGGACGTCGCCGTCTTCGACGCCATCAAGGCAGCCAAGGACGGCAGCTTCAGCGCCGACCCCTACGTCGGCAACCTGGAGAATGACGGCGTGAAGCTGGCCGACTTCCACGAGTTCGACTCCAAGGTGCCCGCCGAGCTCAAGGGCGAGCTCGAGACCATCAAGGGCGACATCGTCTCCGGCAAGATCAAGATCGAGTCGGCTTCGCAGCCGAAGTGATCCCCTAGGCTCGCCACCATCGCGTCGAGCGGGTGACGAGCCGAACCAGACCACTGTTCCCCGCCGCCCGGCAGGTCCGGGCGGCGGGGCCGTGTCCTGACGACGAGTGTGGGAGTATGCCCCTGTGATCGATCCAATCACTGTCAACGCCGACGCTGGCGCTCGGGCCGGGGCCGGCCTGCAGCTGCGTGGCATCACCAAGCGCTTCGGCAGCCTGGTGGCCAATGACCACATCGACCTGGACATTCGCCCGGGTGAGATCCACTGCCTGCTGGGCGAGAATGGCGCCGGCAAGTCCACCCTGATGAATGTCCTGTACGGCCTCCTGCAGGCCGACGAGGGGCAGATCACCGTGGACGGTCAGGAGCTGCACCTGGACAATCCGAAGCAGGCCATGGCGGCCGGCATCGGCATGGTGCACCAGCACTTCATGCTGGTGGAGGTCTTCAGCGTCGCGGAGAACCTGGTGCTCGGCCGCGAGCAGGGCATGGCGGGCACCGTGGACATGGGGGCCGCGCGCCGCCGTGTCCGGGAACTTTCGGACCGCTACAAGCTCCAGGTGGATCCCGATGCCGTCATCGAGAACCTCCCGGTGGGCATCCAGCAGCGCGTGGAGATCCTCAAGGCCCTGGCCAATGACGCCAAGTACCTGATCTTCGACGAGCCGACCGCAGTTCTGACTCCGCAGGAGATCGACGAGCTGATGGCCGTCATGCAGGCCCTGCGTGATGAGGGCAAGGCGATCGTCTTCATCACCCACAAGCTGCGCGAGGTGCGCGCCATCGCCGACCGGATCACGGTCATCCGACGCGGCAAGGTGGTGGGCGAGGGCAGCCCCGACATGACCGAGGCCCAGCTCGCCGAGTTGATGGTGGGCCGCGCCGTGCAGCTTCGCGTGGACAAGGATGCCCCGCAGCTGGGCGCCGAACGTCTGCAGGTGGAGGACCTCGTCGTCGCGGCCCCGTCCGGTGCCGTCATGGTGGACCACGTGGACCTGAGCGTGCGGGGCGGCGAGATCCTGTGCCTGGCCGGTGTCCAGGGCAATGGTCAGACGGAGCTGGCACAGGCGATGCTCGGCACCACCCCGGTCACCAGCGGTCGGATCGTCGTCGACGGCAAGGACGTGACGCGCCTGACCCCCAAGCAGAGCCTGGAGGCGGGCATCGGCTTCGTGCCCGAGGACCGACAGAAGGACGGTTTCGTCGGCCCCTTCAGCGTGGCCGAGAACCTGGTGCTCAACCACGTGGATGACTACGCCCACGGACTGGCCCTGGACATGGGGCGCATCCACGCGAATGCCCTCGAACGCGTCGACGAGTTCGACATTCGCACCAATGGTGTGGACCTGCCCGTGGCCAGTCTCTCGGGCGGCAACCAGCAGAAGGTGGTCCTGGCTCGTGAACTGAGCCGTCCGCTGAGCCTGTTGGTGGCGAATCAGCCCACGCGTGGTGTCGACGTGGGTGCCATCGAGTTCCTGCATGGCCGCATCGTGGCCGAGCGGGACCGGGGAACCGCAGTCGTGATCGTCTCCACCGAGCTCGACGAGGTGGTGGCCCTGGCGGATCGGATCGCCGTGATGTACCGAGGCCGGATCGTCGGCATCGTGCCGCCCGACACCCCGCGTGACGCCTTGGGCCTGATGATGGCCGGCGTCCCCGAAGCAGAGGCGCTTGCCGCCGTGCAGGAAGGAGAGCGCGCATGAGCACCCCCGCACCCGCGGCACACGAGTCGCGCCGGTTGAGCATTCCCTGGGGCGAGGTGGTCACGATGTTGGCCGCCTTCTTCCTCGCCTTCCTGATTGGAGCGATCCTGATGGTCGCGGCGGATCCGGAGGTCAGCGGCAAGTGGGCCTACTTCTTTGATCGCCCCGGTGACGCGCTGGGTGCCTCATGGGAGAAGGTCTCCAGCGCCTATGGGGCATTGCTCGCCGGTTCGTTGGGCAGTTGGAAGGCGATCACGGAGACCACCGCCGCGGCGGCACCGCTGATCAGCGCCGGCCTGGGCATGACGCTCGCCTTCCGTGCCGGCCTGTTCAACATCGGTGCCCAGGGACAGGCCATCGTCGGTGCCACCCTGGCTGCCTATGTCGGTTTCAGCATCGCCGGTCTTCCGCTGGCCGTGCACCTGCCCCTGGCCGTCGTGCTCGGTGTGCTGGGCGGCGCGCTGTGGGGTGGCCTGGTGGGCTGGCTCAAGGCCACCACCGGTGCCCATGAGGTGATCGTCACGATCATGCTGAACTACGTGGCCTCCCTGGGGTTGGCCTGGTTGCTGACCACCAAGGCCTTCCTGCGTCCCGGCCGCAGCGATCCGATCGCCCCCGAGGTGGACTTCAGTGCCACCTTCCCGCGGCTCGAGGGTGGCCAGCTCCACCTGGGCTTCATCCTGGCGCTGCTCGCCGCGGCGGGTGTCTGGTGGTTGATGGAACGCTCGACGATCGGTTTCCGGATCAAGGCCGTCGGTGCCAATCCCGACGCCGCGGCCACCGCCGGCATGAGCGTGCCGCGCACCACCATCATCGCGATGACGCTGTCCGGTGCCCTGGCGGGTCTGGCCGGCGTACAGGCCGCCCTGGGCCCCACCGAGTTCGGTCTGCCGACCCCGCTGTCCGCCGGTCTGGTGGGAACGATCGGTTTCGACGCGATCACCGTCGCGCTGCTCGGCCGTTCCAAGCCCTTCGGCACGGTGCTCGCCGGCCTGCTCTTCGGTGCCATGCACGCCGGAGGTCTGGCCATGCAGTCCCAGGCGGACACCCCGCTGACCCTCACCACGGTGCTGCAGGCGCTGATCGTGATGTTCGTCGCCGCACCCATGCTGGTCCGCACGCTGGTGCCCTTCCTCAAGGCGCGCAAGGCGAAGCCCACGTCGCTGGTGGGTGAGGCCGGTGCCGCCCAGCTTGAGTCCGCACAGGCAGGAGCCAAGGCATGAGGGCCACCAGGTTTCCGCAGAACTCCGGTCAGCTGACCGGCAAGGAAGACGCACCGATGACCGCACCCGCCCAGTCCACTGACGAGATCGTCCTGCGCACCACGGAGAGCGCCGCTGCGCGCCGAAGCCGCACCACAACGGGCGCCCTGGTCTCGCTCTTCGGCCTTCTGCTGCTCGGGCTGGCCTTCAGCGCCAAGGGCTCGGCTCGCTTCGCGCTGTCGGATGCCTTCGATCCCAAGCAGCTGCCCACCATCGCGGTTCCCGGCATGCCCACCGTCCTGGTGTGTGGCCTGGTGACGCTGCTGGCCGGCCTGGGCTACCTGTCCGGCCGCATGCACGGTCGCCTGCCCGCCATCGCCGGAACCTTGGCGGGCGTCGCCGTGATGATCGGATTCCTGGCCTGGGCCGCGGCGGGTCGCGACCTTCCATTTCCGGTGAGCAACCAGCTCAGCGGCACGCTGGCGATCGCGACCCCACTGGTCCTGGGCGCCTTGGCGGGCGTTCTGTGCGAGCGAGCCGGCGTGGTGAACGTGGCGATCGAGGGCCAGTTCCTCGTCGCGGCCTTTGCCGCCGGAGTCGCGGGCTCCGTGACCAAGTCCATCCCCGTGGCGCTGGTGGCTGCTGTCATCGCCGGTGTCCTGATGGCCGCGCTGCTGGCCCTGTTCACCATCACCTACCTGGTGGACCAGGTGGTCATGGGCGTGGTGATCAACCTCTTCGCAGCCGGCATCACGGGCTTCCTCTTCGACCAGTTGATCCAGCCCCAGTCGAGCACCCTGAACCAGTCACCGCAGATGCAGCCCATCCCGATCCCGGGCCTGTCCGAGCTGCCCTTCTTTGGGCCGGTCCTGTTCAACCAGACGGCCCTGGTCTACCTGGCCGTGGCCAGCGTTGTCCTGGTCTGGTTCCTGCTGTACCGCACCAAGTGGGGTCTGCACGTGCGGGCCGTCGGCGAGCACCCCAAGGCCGCCGACACCGTGGGCATCAACGTGGCGCGCACCCGGTGGGCCGCAGTGCTGGCCGGCGGAGTCTTCGCAGGTCTGGGTGGCGCCTTCTTCACGGTGGGCTCCACCGGTGCCTTCGCGAAGGACATCACGGTGGGCAACGGCTTCATCGCCCTCGCGGCGGTGATCATGGGCCGCTGGCACCCCGTGCTGGCAGCGCTGATGGCCATCTTCTTCGGCTTCGTGAAGCAGATGGCCTCGCAACTCTCGACCCTGAACACGCCCGCTCCGAGCCAACTGCTCTTGATGCTGCCCTATCTGGCGACGGTCATCGCCGTCGCTGGCCTGGTGGGCAGGGTGCGCGGACCAGCGGCTTCGGGCACTCCCTATGTGAAGGAGGGCCACTGAGATGGAGCCATGGGTTGACTGGGACCTGCTGCGCCGTCGTGCCCGTGAATTGTGTGATCGGGCCTACGCCCCGTACTCGAACTATCGCGTGGGGGCAGCCGCGCTCGTGGACGACGGGCGGATCGTCGCTGGCTGCAATGTGGAGAATGCCGGGTACGGGGTCACCCTGTGCGCCGAATGCGGGCTGGTGAGTGACCTCGTCGGCGGTGGTGGGGGCCGTCTGCTCGCCTTCACCTGCTGCAATGGCAAGGGTGAGGTCATCATGCCTTGTGGGCGGTGCCGCCAGCTGCTGTTCGAGCACGGGGGCAGTGAACTCCTGGTGGAGACGCCCCGCGGCATTCTTCCGATGCGGGAGGTCCTGCCGCAGGCCTTCGGGCCTGACGCCCTGGCCTGAGGGAGGCCGTCAGTTCTTGGCTCGGCCGGGTGTACGGGCGAGCTCATCGGCCAAGACCGGCGCGAGGATGCGCGAGGTAGCAGACGTGACATGGGTGTGGTCTCGGTAGAGGACATGGTTCCGGGTCACCATCGGACAACCCTGATGGAGGCACAGGATCGTCGAGAGATCGGCGTAGCGGCCCCCGGTGTCCGCCACCAGCCGCTGGCTCGTCCGCTCGGCCTGGGCAACCTCAGCGATGCGGTGCGGCACCAGACAGTTCTGGGCATCGGTGGCGTGCTCGCTCAGACAGTTCCCCGCAGCGGGAAGGTCCGAGATCTTGGGGGAGTACGACGGGTTGTCACCCAGATAGAGGATCCGCGAGGCGGCGGGAATCGCCCCCAGCAGATCGACCATCCCACGTTGCCAGCGCTGGTGGAAACCTGCCGGGTTCGGGGACAGGACCTGGTACTGGGTGATCGTCTGAGCCACCACGACGACCTCCGGCTCGACCTCCGCGAGGCTGCGACGGGCGGCCTGACGGAATGCGTCGCACTCGGCCGCGGACTCCTCGTCGCGGTCACTGGGGATCTCGCCGGGATCGGCAGCGGGGCAGGAGTTGCCCACCAGGGCCAGGACCCGGTAGTGCTCCTGGCGGCCAATGGCGTCCCACGCGTGCCACCACTGGCTGGCGTGGGAGTCCCCCAGCAGGACGAGGGTCCTTTCGGCTGCACGATCACCGCCCCAACAGGCCTCGTTCTGCAGGGCATTCACGTCTCCTGAGCAGCCGTTGGTCTGCACCTCGGTGAGGTCATGCTCCAGCTTGTTGATGGGAGGGGTCATCCGAGTGGGGGTCACCAGCCGGCCGGCGGCTGTGACCGACTCATTGGCGTAGTCCGCTCGAATGGGGGCCGGAACCGCGGCCAGCCGACGATCGAGTGCGGGGATGCGTACTGAACTGGACTGCCCCGACAGACCCCTGTCGGCATGCACGGTCGCCCCGGCCGTCACCAGGGTGAGCACCAGCGTCGTGGCGGCGCTGGTCAGGTAGATGGCACGTCTGCGGCCCTGCAGGGACATCCGCTGGAGGGGATCCTCGACGAGGACGTGGCTGGCCCATGCCACCAGCACCGCAATTCCGGCGAGGGCGAGGCGGGCTGCCAGCGGCAGCTGTGAACCATGGATGGCGGCAGGCAGCACCAGGATGGGCCAGTGCCACAGGTACAGGGAATAGGAGATGTCACCCAGCCAGACCATGAAGCGGTTCTCCAGCACCACGCGGGACAGGGGCGTGGTCCCGTGCTGACCGGCGACGAGCATGGCACCGGCGCCCAGAACAGATGGCACTGCTGCCCACCCGGGGAAGACGGTGCTGGCGTCCAGGAGCACCACGGACGCGAGGATGGACAGGCCACCAGCCATGAGCAGGCGGGTGCGGGCCCGCATGTCGAGCCGTGCCCCGAGGGCAGGCAGACAGGCCAGCAGGGCGCCCACCCCCAGCTCCCAGGAACGAGTGTGGAGCAGGTAGTACGACGGGGTGGGGAATCGGGGCGTCAGGACGACTGCCAGGGCGAAGGACCCCAGCACCACGGGCAGCAAGGCCATGGCCACTCGTCGTCGGGCGCGCGTGACGCGACCCCTGCTGACCAGGAGGACGAGCAGCGGCCACAGCAGGTAGAACTGCTCCTCCACCGCCAGCGACCAGAAGTGCAGCACGGGGGAGGGCGCCGCGTCGGCGAAGTAGCCCTGGATGTCACCCGCGAGAACGAAATTGGCCACGTACAACAAGGTGCCGAGCAGGTGGGGCCCGAATCGGGAGGTGTAGAGCGGAGGTAGCGCCAGCAGCATCGTCAGCAGGGTGACTGCGAGCACCAGCAGATAGACCGGTGCCAGCCGCTTGAGGCGTCGGGCATAGAAGTCCAGGAGATTGACCCGCCCGGTCTGTTCCACCTCACGCAGCAGGACCCCGGTGATCAGGAATCCGGACACCACGAAGAAGACGTCCACGCCGACGAACCCGCCATCCAACCCGGGAATTCCTGCATGGAAGAGCAGTACCGAGCCCACCGCCATTGCCCGCAGGCCCTGGATGTCGGGCCTGAAGCCCTTCTTTCGCTGCGGACTGCTGGTTGGAGTGGAAGGATGCACGGGGGCCTGCCGGGGCTCGGGGACATGATGGCCTTGCCACGCTACCTTGGCGACATCGGGAAAGTTCGCAATCCGGATTCCCGGGCGTTATCGCAGCCATGTGCCAGCACAGGAGGTTCCATGTCACCAGTCACGTCCGCAGCGTTGCGGCAGCTGCCGAAGGTGTCCCTGCACGACCATCTGGATGGGGGACTTCGGCCGCAGACGGTGATCGACCTGTGCCGTGAGAATGGGCATCCCTTGCCCACCAAGGACGCCGAGGGTCTGCAGGAGTGGATCTTCCAACAGTGCGATGCAGGCAATCTGGTGGACTATCTCAAGCCCTTCGAGCTGACGGTCGGGGCCATGCAGACCCCGGAGCAGTTGGCCCGCGTGGCCCATGAGTTCGTGCTGGACATGGCCCTCGACGGCGTGGTCTATGCCGAGACCCGATGGGCACCGGAGCTGCACCAACAGCGTGGGCTGGGGTTGAGCGAGGCGGTGCTGGCGGTCCGTGACGGGTTGGCGAGCGGAATGTCGGAGGCTGCCCGGCTGGGGACTCCGGTGGTGGCCCGCCAACTCCTGGTGAGCATGCGCCACCGGGAGCCGACGGTGACCATCGCGCAGTTGACCGTGGACCACCGGGATGACGGCGTCGCCGGTTTCGACATCGCAGGGGCGGAGGAGGGCTTCCCACCCAGTCGGCATCGAGAGTCCTTCGAGCTGCTCAAGCGCAACAACGCCCACTTCACGATCCATGCCGGGGAGGCCTTTGGGCTGCCCAGCATCTGGGAGGCCGTCCAGCTGTGTGGAGCGGAGCGTCTGGGGCACGGCGTGCGCATCGTCGAGGACATTGACGTGACGGGGGATCGGCCCGTGCTGGGGCCGCTCGCGGCCTATGTCCGGGACCGGCGCATCGCCCTGGAGCTCGCACCCACGTCCAATCTCCAGACGGGAATCGCCGCGACGATGGCTGAGCATCCCATCGGGCTGCTCTTCGACCTGGGCTTCCGCGTGACGGTCAACTGCGACAACCGGCTGATGAGCCGCACCACGATGAGCGACGAGTTCGCGGCGGTGGCAGCCGCCTTCGGATGGGGCATCGACGACGTCGAACGCTGCACCATTTCTGCCATGCACTCCGCCTTCTGGGACCACCAGGAGCGAGAACGCATCATCTCGGAACTTGTCCGACCGGCCTATCGCCTTGTCAGGGACGAGATGGGCGAGTTGTGAAGAAACTTGAGCGTACCTCGCTCAGGGCGGGAATAGTCTGGCTCCGAGCTTCGTTGGAACAAGTGACCGGCTCGCGAGGGCTGGCCACAACACCACAGGAGCAAGACCCCAGAACTGACAGGAGTGACTTTCATGGTTCGCACCTTTGATCCCTTCCGCGAGATGGACCGCTTCGTCAACGAGTTCACCCGTACGCCCGGCGCCGCGCCGATGCCGATGGACCTCTACCGCGACGGGGACACCTTCGTCGCACGCATCGACCTTCCGGGCGTCGAGCCCAGCTCGATCGACGTCGACGTCGAGGAGCGCATGCTGACCGTTCGTGCCGAGCGCAAGGCGGACGAGGGCGGCGAGAGCCGTCGTTGGCTCGCCAAGGAGCGAGCCGCCGGCACCTTCGCACGCCAGCTCAACCTGGGCCAGGGCCTGGCGCTGGACAAGATCGAGGCCGACTACCGCGACGGCGTGCTGACGCTCATCATCCCGGTGGCGGAGCAGGCCAAGCCCCGCAAGATCCAGGTCAACCACTCCGGTGGCCAGCAGATCGAGGGCCAGCAGATCGAGGGCCAGGTGGATGAGGCCGAGGGCGCGCAGCTGAACGGCCAGGAGGGCTGATCCATCGCGTGCCGATGGCGCGCAACAGACACCATGAAGGGGGCCGTCTCGGGGCGGCCCCCTTCGCCGTGGCCGCACTCGGGCGGCCATCGCTGGGGCCGGCTGGCACAATGACCCGGTGATCACTGCTGCAGCCGACGGTTCCTCCCTGTCCAATCCCGGCCCCGCCGGCTGGGCCTGGTTCATCGACGAGAACAACTGGGCCGCCGGTGGATGGCCCAGGGGAACCAACAACATGGGCGAGCTGATGGCCGTGCTCAACCTGCTGCAGCAGACCGCCGTCGTGGCCGACGAGCCGCTGCACATCCTGTGCGATTCGCAGTACGTCATCAATTCGGTGAGCAAGTGGATGCCCGGCTGGAAGCGCAAGGGTTGGCGCAAGGCCGACGGGAAGCCCGTGATGAATGTCGAGCTGCTGCAGGAGATTGACCGGCAGCTCGTCGGACGTGCCATCACCTTCGAATGGGTCAAGGGGCATGCGGGCCACGACATGAATGAGGCTGCTGATTCCCGGGCCCAGGCCGCGGCGCGCGCCTACCGGGACGGCACCGCGGTGCCTGCTGGCCCCGGATTCCGGGGGTCCGGTGCAACGGCCGCGGCCAGTCTGGACGTGGCGCCCACAGCGTCGGAACCGGTGGAGATCGACCTGTTCAGCTTCGACGAGCCGCAGGGCAGCACGGACGTCGATGACGTGGTCAGCCTCGAGGAGTCGCTCTTGCTTGATTCGGTTCGATCGGACAGGGCCCGAGTGGAGGGACTGCTGCACCCGGAGTTCACGGAGATCGGGGCATCGGGCAAGTTGTGGAGTCGGGCTCGGATGCTCGCCTCGATCCAGCCACTCACCAACCGGACCACTCTTGAGGTGATCGGCACGGACCGGCTGGCCGACGACGTGCTGCTGCTGCGCTGGCGCTCCCGCAGTCGGGGTGCGATTGCCCTGCGCAGTTCGATCTGGGTACGCACCACGCAGGGCTGGCAGCTGCGTTTCCACCAGGCGACGCCCGCCGACCTGTGATCTTCTGCTCGCGGGATCCCGTGGACGAGTTTCCCGGGGCCTTGCTTCCCTGACCAACTGGCCAGGGCTTCCATCCTTGTGGCCGATGCCCCCGGGGCATGCCGAGAACAACACTCGGGTGCCTACCCACCAGGAGGATTTCTTGCCCACAAAGAAGAAGATCACCGTCAGCCTGTTCACCAGCTGCCTGGCAGGCGCCCTGGTCTGTGCGCCGGCGGCCCATGCGTCGCCTGCGGGGACGGATCCGACGGCATCCGCCAGTGCCGCTGACCTGCGCGACACCCGCAACCAGATGAACCGGATCCGCAAGGCCGCGGCAGGGGCTGATCTTGAACGCAGGATCCGCAAGGAACTGTCCCGCCACGGCGTCGACTGGCCCGAGCGCCCGGCCCTCGACGGCAGCGCCGACGAGGTCTGCCAGTCGGAGACTGACCTGAGCCGTGCCGTCGAACGGCATCAGGCGAGGCTGAGCCTGGGAGACAGGATCTTCGTCGCCCTCACCTTCGCGGACCTGCTTCCGGTGCTCGAGGTGCTCCTGGCTGATGAGCCGCGGACCGCCTCGATCGACGAGACGGGCAAGGGGGAGGAACTTGAGCGTGATCTTGCGCAGCTGCAGCAGTTCTGGGATGTCGATGCGGCGGCCGTCGAGCTCAAGGGCCTCTCTGGAACGATGCTGGCCGATCGTGTCAGGGTCCAGCGGCTCTATGAGCGCATCGGGGTGCCGCGCGCGCTTGCAGAGTTTCTGGCAGACGCGATCTCCCGTCAGGTGACTGCCAGCCCGGGGCTGGCGGGCGGAGCGAATCCGATTCTCACCCTGAATGCCTTCGCGATCGCCCCGGATCCCGAGCAGAGGCCGGGTGGCCTGATCGTGATGGGCAAGGGGCTGCTGGATGTCTACGACGAGCTGGGTCAGGGCGAGGTCGCCCCCCAGGTGGTCCTGGCGCATGAGTACGCCCACCAGCTGCAGTACCGGACCGGCATGATCGAGCCCGGTGGGGTTGCCACGCCAGAAGGCACGAGGCGCACGGAGCTGCACGCCGATGCGAGCGCCACCTACTTCACCGTCCACAGCCGCGGAGGGCACGTCCTGCCGGCACGGATCCCCGCCGTCGAACAGGTCCTGTACGGCATCGGGGACTGCCAAGTGGACAGCACTGGTCATCACGGAACGCCAGCGCAGCGCCGGCGGGCGGGTCAGTGGGGGATCGCGCAGGCCCGGGCCAGCGAACCCCAGGTGCTCACCGTGGCCCGGTTTCAGGAGCGCTACGAGCTGGCGCTGCCACACCTGCTCACGGGCGCTGCGGCGCAACCTGACCGCGAGGCCGCCTGATCAGCTCACGAGGCCGAGTCCGGGACATTGGGTGAGGCTGCGTAGGCCTCGGTGGGCGTCATCGGGACCCCGTTGATCTCCACCGTGCGCTGCGTGGAGACCTGCGCGCACTGCCGGGCCTCGGCCGAGACCATCGGGGTGTCGACGGCCATCGGCTCGCTGGGGGCGCCGGACTCCACCGTCGGATCCGCCGGGGTGGGCTCCTCGGTGGCCGGCTCCTCAGCGGTGACTGACGTCGCCGGTTCGGCAGCGGCCGACATGCTGCTGGCGTCGGGTGACGGTGTGGGGGAGGCAGAGGCCAGCGGCTGGTCCGCCAGGAGCTTGGCGAACAGCTCCTCGGCCTCCGGAGCCGCGACGACCGTATTGGGATTGTCCGGATTGGTCTCGGTGGGCAGGGTCACGAAGGCTGTCGACTCGGTGGACACCTGGCCCACGGTGGCGGCCAGCTGGGCCAGATGGGTCACAGTGTCGAGGCCGGCGTCGACGGTGAGCGCCCGGGTGCTAGCCTCCGCAAGCCGGTGGACCTTGGCAGGGTTCAGCAAGGTGCCCAGGCTCTCCAGCTCGCGCTGCAGTGAACTCAGGTAGAGGTGTTGTGCGCCGGTGCGGCCCAGGTCCGATCCGTCGCCGAAGCCATGGCGGGTGCGCAGGAACTGCAAGGCCGCCTCGCCCTGCAGGGTGTGCTCGCCCTGCTTCAACTTCAGGTGGGAGTAGGTGTCGTAGACATCGGCGTCGACGCAGACGTCCACGCCACCGACGGCATCGGACAGGCTGATGACGCCGGCGAAGTCCACCATCATGAAGTGGGTGATGGGCAGGCCCGTCAACTCGTGCACGGCTCGCAGGGTGCACTGGACGCCGACATTGAGCGTGCCGTTGATGCGGCCACGTTCTGCGGGCTTCGCAGGATCGGTGGTCTCGGAACTGGTTGACGCTGGGTTCGTCGTCTCGGGATGGGGCGTCCCCGGCGTCGGGGTGGCGGTCAGGTCGGTGCAGTCGGGCAGGTCGATCACCGTGTCCCGCGGGATGCTGACCACGGACAGGTCCTGGTGGTCGGCCGACAGGTGCACCACCATGAGGACATCGGCATTCGTGTCGCCGTCCATCTTGTCGTCGCCGCAGGAACCACCGATCCGGCAGTTCTCCTCGGTCTGCCGCTGGTCGGTCCCGATGATGACGAGGTTCTGGGCAACCCCCTTGGGGAGCCCTTCGAGCGCCTCTCCTCCCACACCACCCGGCAGCTCCACGCTGGTGAGGTTCCGCTCCAGGTGTCGCTTGTAGCCAAAGGCCGCGGCCGCCAAGACGAGTGCCAGCGCCAGGATGATGGCGAGCGCGATCCGCCCTGTGCGGCGTGGTCGGGCGGGGGTGCTGTCTCGGGTGGGGGAGGACATGGGACAGGATTCTATCGCTGGGAGGGTGTGGCCCACCGCGGAGTCGGGGACCGGCTGTGGAGGGCGATAGTCTGTCCCGCATGTGCGCTCATGTTCTCGCTGCCGTCGCGTGGCCCTATGCCAATGGTCCCCGCCACATCGGCCACGTCTCCGGTTTTGGTGTTCCTTCCGACGTGTTCAGCCGGTTCATGCGAATGTCGGGCCACGACGTCCTGATGGTCTCCGGCACCGACGAGCACGGCACAGCCATCCAGGTGAAGGCCGATCAGGAGGGCCTGACCGCCGAGCAGACGGCTGACAAGTACCACCGCATCATTGCGGAGGACCTGCAGGGTCTGGGTCTGAGCTATGACCTCTACACCCGCACCACCACGGACAACCACCGCCAGGTGGTGCAGGAGATGTTCACCGTCCTGCACGACAACGGCTACATCATCAGCCGCACGGAGATGGGCGCCATCAGCCCGTCGACGGGCCGCACCCTGGCTGACCGCTACATCGAGGGTGAGTGTCCCCACTGCGGTTTCGACGGAGCCCGTGGCGACCAGTGCGACAACTGCGGCCGACAGCTGGACCCCGTCGACCTGAAGAACCCGCACAGCCGGATCGACGGCGAGGTGCCGAAGTTCGTCGAGACCGAGCACTTCTTCCTGGACCTGCCCGCCTTCGCCGAGGCGCTGGCCGCCTGGCTGGAGACCCGTCAGGACTGGCGCCCCAATGTGCTGCGCTTCTCCGCGAACTTCGCCAAGGAGCTGCAGCCGCGCGCCATCACCCGCGACCTGGACTGGGGCATCAAGATCCCGCTCGAGGGCTGGGAGGACAACAACCTCAAGCGGATCTACGTCTGGTTCGACGCCGTGATCGGTTACCTGAGCGCGTCCATCGAGTGGGCCAAGCGCTCCGGGGATCCCGACGCCTGGAAGAAGTACTGGCAGGACGAGGCCACCCGTAGCTACTACTTCATGGGCAAGGACAACATCGTCTTCCACTCGGTGATCTGGCCCTCCATCCTGCTCGGCGTCAATGGCAAGGGCGACAAGGGCGGACGCACCAGCGAGTGGTTCGGCACGCTCGACCTGCCCACCGAGGTGGTCAGCTCCGAATTCCTCACCATGGGTGGTTCCAAGGTGGCCAGCTCCCGCGGTGCCTCGATCTTCGTCGGTGACTTCCTCAAGGAGTTCGGCCCCGACGCGCTGCGCTACTTCATCGCCGTGGCCGGGCCGGAGAACCAGGACACCGACTTCACCTGGGATGAGTTCGTGCGCCGCACCAACTTCGAGCTGGCCAATGAGTGGGGCAACCTGGTGAACCGCTCCATCTCGATGGCCCACAAGAATGTCGGCTCCATCCCGGAGGCGGGGGAGTTCACCGCCGAGGACACGGCGCTGCTGGAGGCCTCCGCGCAGGCCTTCACCACCGTCGGCGAGCTGCTGAAGGTGTGCAAGTTCAAGGCCGCGATCACCGAGGCCATGCGCATCGTCAGCCTGGCGAACAAGTACCTGTCGGACCAGGAGCCCTGGAAGCTGAAGGACCAGCCCGAGCGTCGCAACACCGTGCTGCACGTCGCTCTGCAGGTGGTCAGTGACTGCAACACCCTGCTGACTCCCTTCATGCCGCACGCCGCCCAGAAGGTCTTCGAGGCGATGGGCGGCGAGGGGGTCTGGGCCGCGCAGCCGCAGATCGTTGAGGTCACCGAGACCCGCGAGGACGGCTCCGAGAAGACCTACCCGACCTTGCAGGGTGACTTCGCCTCGGAGCAGGCGGTCTGGGAGTCGCGGAAGATCGTCCCCGGCACCCCGCTGGCCAAGCCGAGCCCGATCTTCGCCAAGCTCGACGAGAAGCTGGGGGAGACCGGCCCAGAGTGGGCTCCCATCAAGCACGACTGAAGGGTCACTGACGATCGACGGTCGCAGTGAATGACTGGTGAGGGTGCCAACCGCGATGCGCTTGGCACCCTCACCAGTTCTCAGTCGTCCAGTTCCGCGCTCTCCCCGGTAGGGAAGTAGCCACGGATGAAGGCCGCCGCTGCGCAAAGGGTGGACAAGGAGAAGGCGAGGTCGCTCAAGCGCGCATCCGCACCAGAAACCACGGATCCGTTGCGCATGATGACGCCCGCCAATTGACCGAAGACCACACAGGCTCCGGTGAGCAGGAAGGCCACCAAACTGGCCCAGAACAGAATGTCGAGAATTTTTCGCATGATGATGACTCCAGCGAGTTAGTGGGGGATGGGCAGCCAGCCCATTCCGAGCAGCCAGGCAATGCCGATGATGGGCAGGACAAACCAGAGGATCAGGGGTACGAATGTCTCCTTCGGATCCACCTCCGCCATGCCTGACGCAAGGTAGATCGGGGCGCCTACTGGCGGTGACGCCCCTTCGGTCGAGGTGCAGACAAGAACGGTGCAGATGGCAATGACGGGCGGGACCCCCATCGCCGACAAGGCGATCACCGAGGGCGTGCCGATGGCGGCAGCTGTCGCGGTGGAGGACAGGGGTGTCGCCACGATGATGCACAAGATGCAGACCAAGAGAATCATCAATGGTTTAGGAAGATTTGCGCCAGCCAGAGCGGCATTGAGCTGTCGTCCGACGCCGAGCTTGTTCATGATCTCCGAGGCTGCGAGAGCTGCGAAGAGGGAAATGCCGACAGTGGCGAACTGCGGGATTTCCGCCTCCAGGGCTCGTCGGACCGAACCCCACTGTCCACGCAGTCGATGGCGTCCTTCAATCAAGGCAATGACCGAGATCAGGATCGGGACGTGGACGATGATCGAGACCGACTTGAGCGCTTTTCCGATGTTCTCGGGGCGTTCCAGATAGTCGAAGATTGGTCCGAAGGTCAGCATGACCGGAATTGCGATACCGAGAAAGATCAGCAACGAGGTCCAGCCCTCACGGAGCGCTTGGCGGAAGGTTCGACGTTCCCGAGAGGCCATTGCCGTGATGCCGTCACGGCGGGTCCAGAGCCATACTGCGACCATCCGGTAGAGCACGCAGTAGGCGCCAGCCGCCATCAAGGAGACGTAGACCTGTCCACTGGTCACTCCCATCGCTGCAACAGGTGCTGCCCCCAGAATGATGAACATCGTGGAATTGGGCGGTAAAGACACGCCCAGGCCGGAGTTGCCCGCGACCAAGGTCGCGGCGCGTGCTGAACTCCAGCCGTTCTCCTTCATCCAGGGAATGGTGACTGAGCCCACGGTGGCCGCATTGCCGGCCGTGGATCCCGCCACCATTCCCACTGCGGCGGACCCGGCTGTGGAGACGTACGCGGCGCCACCCGGTAGGCGACCAAAGATCGCGTCAAAGATGTTGATGAGTCGTTCAATGAGTCCTGTCTGCGCGACGATCACCCCCATGAACACGAAGGCCATGCCTGCGAAGGTGACGTCATTTGCCGTGGCCTTCTTGACTGCGCTCCAGAGCAGCTCTGGAGCCTGTCTGCCGCCCACCAAGGCCGTGGCCACGAGCGCGACCAACAGGGCTTCAGCGATGTTGCGTTTCAAGGGAACGTTGAGGATGACGGTTACTGCGATGAACACTGCGAGGGCCACGACGCCCATGGGTCTCTCCTTTCACCGGGCCTGCGACACTGCGACCCCGCGAGGAACCTGTCTACCACGCCTCCTCATGTTGTCGGACCACATCCTTCGGTGTGGCTGGCCGCCAGCGAACGGTCGCCAGTGACCGTCAGTGAGGGGGCGGAATCCGACCGTTCACGTGGATGGCGTCAGGAGTTCACATGCTGGGTTGGCAGGATGAAAGATCCCTGAACAGGCGAGTGAGAAGGGTGGAAGCTCCCCGTAGCTGCCCCTTCCGCAGGTTAGAAATGGGTCATGGAGGCTCTTCCCCGGACTGCACGATCCACCGCCCGTCGGCTCCTGGTGGTGGTCACGGCCGCCACTCTGGCGCTGACCGCCACCGCCTGCGACGACGAGGGGCCGGGTGGCGGCGGTGATGCGGGCGGGGCAGCAGCGGACAAGAGCCTCACGATCGTCGCCGGCTCCGAGCAGCGCTCCGTGCTGGACAGGATCGTCCTGCCCTGGTGCGACTCCAAGGGGTACAGCTGCACCTACACCCTCAAGGGATCGGTTGACCAGGCGCGCATGCTGCAGGGCAACAGCACCGAACACGATGCCTACTGGTTTGCATCCAGCGTCTTCAGCCAGCTCGGCAACACGAACTCGCAGCTAACCGACGCCAAGCCGATGTTCCTCACCCCGGTGGTCTATGCCGGCTTCAAGCCAGTGATGCAGGAGCTCGGGATGGTGGGCAAGGACCAGACGGCCGCGCAGATCATCCAGTCCGTCGAGAGTGGCAAGGCCACGGTGTGGGCCACCAATCCGACGCAGTCCAATTCGGGTGCCACCACGCTGTTCAGTTTCCTCAACCACTTTGCGGGCAACCCACCGGGCCAGGCCCTCACCCAGGAACAGCTCAAGGACCCCAAGGTGGTCAAGGGCATGCAGACCTTCATCCAGGCGATCGACAAGACCCCACCGTCCACCGGCACCATGATGGATGACTGCCTGGCCTCACCCGGGCAGTGCGAGACGATGTTCACCTATGAGGACCTGGTGATCGAGAAGAACCTCGAACTGGTGTCCAAGGGGGAGGAGCCCCTCTACGTCGTCTACCCGCGCGGCGCGATGGCCATCTCCGATGCGCCGCTGGGCTTCTCCAACCACGGGCAGGACCAGGTGGACGCCAAGCACGCCATCTTCACCGAGCTCCAGAACTACCTGCTCAGCGATCCTGGGGCCAAGGACAAGCTGCTCGCCCTGGGGCGGCGTCCCGCCGGTGGCGTCGGACTCAGCCTGGCCAGTGCTGACCCGAAGGTCTTCAACCCGGACTGGGGCATCAAGGCGAACCTCAAGGAGCAGGGCGTCACCTACCCGGCGGCCGCCGTGATCGAGAGTGCCCTCGATGCGTACCACACGCAGTTCCGCAAGCCGGTGGAGCTCTTCTACTGTCTGGACGGGTCGGGCTCGATGGCCGACAACGAAGGATGGGACGGTGTACAGGACGCTGCGGGTGCGCTCTTCGATCCCGAACAGGCCCGTCGCAACCTGCTCCAGACGGCCGCCGGGGACACGACCACGGTTGCCGTCTTCAATGGGGCGATCAAGGCCGGCCCCTGGACGGTGGCGGGCAATGCGGAATCCGACCTGAAGCAGCTCGAGAGCAAGATCCGCGACACCAGCCCCGGCGGTGGCACGGACATCTACTCCTGTCTGGATCTGGCCGCCAGCCAACTGGGCAGCTCGTCGGGCAAGGGCAAGCAGCTGATCGTCGTGATGTCCGACGGCATGTCCGGGACGGGCAAGCGTGACCAGGCCCTGGCCAAGCTGGACCAGGCGAAGGTCCCGGTGATCACGATCGCCTTCGGCAAGGACGCCGACCCCAACCAGCTCAAGGAACTGGCGCAGCGCAGCGGAGGAGCCTTCGTGCAGAAGAATGACATGGTGGCAGCCCTGCGCGAGGCTGCCGGGTACAAGTGATGCTGGCACGCAAGTACTCGCTGGCCACGGCATTGGTGGTGGGAGCCGTGGTCTTCGTCGGCATGTTCCTGGCGCTGGAGCCGGCCACGGACCTGATCCGGCTGGTGGGCCCGACGGTGCTGGCCGCCGTCGCCGCCACCGGTACAAATCTCCTCCTGGCGCGCAGTCCGGCACAGATCGCCGACGAGACCTATGCCCAGGACGCCCGCGCTCTGGGCCGCGGATGCACGGAGCTGGCGGAACAGATCCGTCGCGACGGCAGGCAGCTCCGTTCGGCCAGCATGCGCAGGGAACTCGACCGCATGGTTCAGGTGGTGCCCGAGCTCCTGGCCCGGGTGGAGCGGACCTCGCCCAGCTCGCTCTATTCGTCGGCCAGCCAGCTGAAGGGACACCTGACCTCCCTGCAGGGCGTGGTGCGCACCTACTCCGACATCGAGAAGCACCCGAACTTCTATGACCAGCCGGACCAGCTGCTCCTGGCGGGCGAGCAGGCCGTGCGACGTTTTGTGGAGTTCGGGCACGAGAGCATCCGGCTGGTGAACCAGGGCGACCTGGCCAGCTACCAGGCCAATCTGGCCACCGTGGCGCCGCCCGAGATGCCGGAACTCACTCGATCTCCCTCCCTTGACCCCCACGACCCGAAGGACCACTGATGCGCAATTCAAGGTTCGTCCTGGGGCTGGTGCTGCTGCTGGCCGTGCTGCTGGCGGGAGCCTCGCTCTACCTCTACACGCAGCGGACTCCGTCGGCCCAGAAGCCCGTGGAGCAGAAGCCGGTGACCATCACCTGCGCGGGCGGCTCCGAGAAGTCCAGTCTGATGGCGGACCCGCAGGTGCAAGAGCTGCTGCGCGACAAGCACGGACTGACGGTGAAGTTCGTGCCGATGGGTTCCTACAAGCAGGTCCTGCTGACAGCCGACGAGATAAAGGCGAAGTCGTTCAACTGCCTGTGGCCTTCCAGCGCATCCGCCCGCAGCGTCTTCGAGGCGCGGCACCGCGGCGAATTCCCCGACTATCGCGCCGAGACAGTCCTGCAGTCACCGGAGGTGATCTACTCCGGTCCCCATGCCACCGAGGCGCTGCGCACGGCGGGCCTGGTGACGACCAGCGGCAAGGTCAACAGTCTGGACATCGCAAAGCTGCTCACGGACCACGTGCTGAAGAAGACCACCTGGCAGTCGCTGAAGGCCACCGACCTGGCGGGCCCCGTGCGGATCGGCAGCACCGACGCCCGCACCTCCAACTCGGGCTTCACTCTGGCCCAGCTGGAGCTGACGGTCATTGCCACCAGTGACCTGACCCAGGCCCCCACCATTGCCGAGGCCCGCAAGGCACTCCCGACCCTGCGTCGGATCTACGAGACCTCCGGCCTGCAGGCCGCGAGCTCCGACGACGGCTTCCGCCAGTGGCTCACCCAGGGCGGCGAGTACTCATCCCCGCTCTATGCCGGCTACGAGAACCAGTTGATTCAGCAGTGGATCCAGGCCAACCGGTCCGAGTCCCTGATCTCCGACGTGACGATGCTGTACCCGAGCCCGTCGATCTACTCCGACCACCCCGTCCTGGCGCTCGACGCCGACGCACTACGTCTGATCGACGCGATGAAGGACGAGCAGGTGCAGCAGATCGCCTGGCAGCGATTCGGCTTCCGCTCCGGCACCAATGCGGCCATCAACGACGTGAAGGGTTTCGAACCGCTGCCGCTGGCGCCCCGCGTGCGGACCGTCCCGGCCCCCAACTCGCAGGTGACGCTGGCCATGCTCGACTGCCTGGAGGATGCCACCAAGTGTTCCTGAATCCGGGCCGCCCGACCCCCTGATTCGCCCGACCCCTGAGACCACATCCCCCATCCGTAGTGCTCCAGCAGCACGCGTCGAGAATCCTTCCCAGAAAGAGGCAGAACCCATGTCCGAGAGCAATGCCCCGGCCCAGATGTCCATCGACTTCGGTTCCATCACCGGCGCCCCGGCCCAGCCCACCGGTGCCGCGGAGAGCAGCGTCGCCGTCCTGGCCCAGAAGGTGGCCCAGGGTGCGCCCAGCAGTGAGTTGTCGTGTCTGGCGATGCTCTCGCCGGACCAGCAGGAGCAGGCACGTGCCGTGGCAGCCCAACAACTGCCGGCGATGCTGGCGGACACGCAGCGCCTCGCGACTTTCGGTGACCAGGCTCTCACCGCGGTGAACGCTCAGGTGAACCGCATCTTCAAGGAGGTGGGCCCGGTGGAGATCCCGGAGCTGACCACGATGATGCGGGAGATCAATGACCGGATGCGGGAATTTCGTCGGCACTATGACCCGTCGATCCCGCAGGTGCGGGAGACCTTTGACCGCTTCATGGACGCCGTGCGTGGCGTCTTCCAGCGCGGCCGGGACCTGGTGGAGATGCTCTTCGAGGAAGCCCGCTCGGTGGAGCAGCAGCTGGACCGGATCGCTGGCCAGCTGACCACCAAGCAGATGGAACTCAAGCGCAATGTGGTGCTGTGCGACGAGCTGTACAAGGCCAATGAGGCCTCCATCAGCCAACTCGTCGGCGTGATCGCGGTGATGGAGGCCGTGCTGGAGAAGGCGCAGCAGGAGGCCGACGCCATTGTGGTGGATCCCGCCAGCCCGGACCACCGTGCCCGCAGTGAGGAACGCGCTCGGATCACCGAGCTGATCATGGCCCTGCAGACCCGGATCAACGAATTCCAGCAGCGACTCTTCGTCGCCTGGTCCACCAGCCCGCAGATCCGCAACATCCGATCGCTGCACTACGGCCTGGGACAACGTCTGGCGCTGCTGGTGAACCTGACCATCCCGACGATGAAGCTCACCATTGCCCAGTGGGGTCTGCTGCTGCAGGCCCAGCAGGCGGCGGGCCTGCAGCAGGCCGTGGCCGACGGGGCGAACGAGGTGCTCGGTGCCTATGCTGCGGCGTCGGGGCGTGCGGTGCCCGAGATCGCCCGGCAGATGCAGACGCCGACGCTTCGTCCCGAGACGATCCTGGAGGTGGCTGCCTCCCTGGACACCCAGGCGACCGGTATCGAGGAGGCCGTCCGCTACGGGCAGCAGGCCCGGGCCCAGGTTCTGGGATCCATCCAGACCGCCCAGCAGGCCATGATCAGCAGCTCGCAGCGCTTGGGTGACGCCGTGAGTGAGCTGGTGGGGGCGAGCCAGCGCGAGCTGGAGCTGCCTGCGGCTCCCCAGCTGCCCGAGGCCGTCATCCAGCAGGCGCAACAGCTTTCAAACTGATCGCCGGATGTGCCATCGTGAGGGCGTGAATTCACCACAAGCGGCAGCGCAGCCACAGGTCACGAGCGATCCGCACGGGGACGAGCGGCGCCAGCTCCGCCGCGATGTCAGTCTGTCGGCAGTCTCGGCCGGGCTCATTGCGGTGGCCGTCTCCTATGCAGGACCGCTGCTGGTGGTGCTCGAGGCCGCTCGGCAGGGCGGTCTGGACGAGCGGCAGACGGCTTCATGGGTGTGGGCGGTCTCCGTCGGAGCGGGCCTGGTGTGCCTGTTCGGTTCGTGGTTGACCCGCAAGCCGGTCATGGTGGCCTGGTCCATTCCGGGGGCTGCGCTGTTGGTGACCACGCTGGCGGAGTACAGCTATTCCGACGTGGTGGGTGCCTTCATCGTGTGTGGCCTGGCCTGCGCCGTGCTCGGCGCGACGGGTCTGGTGGGCAAGCTGCTCAGGGCCACCCCGCGGCCCATCACGGCCGCCGTGCTGGCGGGCGTCCTGCTGCCCTTCGCGCTGAAGGTGGCCCGGGCGGTGGCAGAGCAGCCCGTCGTGGCCGGTGGCCTGGTGCTGGGCTATCTGCTGGGCCGTCGGATCCAGCCCCGGTTCGCGGTGATCCTGGCCCTGGTCTTCGGCGGCATCCTGGCGGTGGCCACCGGCCAGTCCAATCCGATGAGCGTGGAGCTGGGCCTGACGCTCCCGGTGTGGACCACCCCCACCTTCTCGCTCGGGGCGCTGCTGGGCGTGGCCCTGCCGCTGGCGCTGGTCACCGTGGTGGGCCAGGATGCCCCCGGACTGATCGCCGTGCACAGCAGCGGCTACGAGTTGAGTGACCGCAAGCTGCTGGGGATCGACGGCGTGTTCTCCGCGCTCTTCGCGCCCTTTGGCTCGCATGCCATCAGCGTCGCCGCGGTGACTGCCGCGATCGCCAGCAGCCCGGAGGCGCACCCGGACCGGAGCCGGCGCTACATTGCGGGCATGAGCTGTGGGCTCTTCTACCTGGTGGGCGGATTTGCGGCCACGACGATCGTCTCCCTGTTCGCCTCCATCCCCGCCGAGATGCTCACCGCCGTCGCCGGTGTGGCCCTGCTGTCACCGCTGCAGGCGGCCGTCTACGACACGATGCACGAAGGGGAGCACCACCGCAGCGTCACCGAGGCGGCGCTGCTCACGCTCGTGGTCACGGCCTCGGGCGTCACCATCCTGGGCCTGGCCTCCGCCTTCTGGGGGCTGGTGGCGGGACTTGGTGCCTACGCGATCCTGCGGCCGCGCATCCGCACAGCGGGAGCCCAGCAGTGAGACCTGATGTGCGTCGGGCCACCGGCGCCTGGGAACCCACCCGGGTGCTGCGAGGCTCCTTGCACGACCTGCGCGAGCTGCTGGAGGAGGTGGACGGCGCTGTCGTGCTGACCGGCGCCGGAATCTCCACCGAGTCCGGCGTGCCCGACTACCGCGGCCCCCGAGCCCAACGCGCCACGCCGATGATGTACCAGGAGTTCGTGGCCGATGAGGCCAACCGTCGCCGCTACTGGGCCCGCAACTACCAGGGCTGGGCCCATCTGGGGCAGGCGTTGCCGAATGCGGGACACCGGGCACTGGCGAGGTGGGAGGATGCCGACCTGCCAACCAGACTCGTCGGGCTCATCACCCAGAATGTGGACGGTCTCCACGAAGCGGCCGGATCCCGTCGGCTGGTGACGCTGCATGGACGATCCGCCGAGGTGGTGTGCCTGGGCTGCGGCCAGGTGACCTCCCGCGCGGACCTGCAGCCGCGCCTGGCCGCGCTGAACCCTGGCGTCGAACCACAGTCAGACATGGGGCATGCCGAGCTGCGGCCCGACGGTGACGCCGTGGTGGATGACTGGGCCGACTTCGTGGTCCCGGACTGCCTGGCCTGCGGGGGAGTGCTGAAACCACATGTCGTCTTCTTCGGGGAGCCGGTGCCTGCCCAGCGGGTGCGGCAGGCCCTCGACTGGTGTGACGAGGCGGACCTGCTGTTGGTGGCGGGCAGCTCGCTGACGGTGATGAGCGGCCTGCGCTTCGCGCGCCACATGCACAAGCAGGGCAAGCCAGTGGTCGTGGTGAACCAGGGCGCCACCCGTGCCGACGAGTTGGCCACGGTGCGCCTGGATGCCTCAACCGGGGAGGTGCTCCCGGCCCTGCTTGGCGCGTGAGCGACGCCGCCAGGCAGGGGCCAGAACCTTGTCGCTGCCGCACAGGCGACGGAGGATCCACACGGAGACGGCGAGCCAGACGACCACGGCTGCCAGGGACGCCTCCAGGCCGAAGACTCCGCCGGAGAGCAGCTCGGGACCAGCCGGATGGCTGACCAGCACCCCGTCGCCATTGGGCGTGGCTCCGGAGACAGCGGAGCCCAGAACTGGCCCGAGCACCACATTCCACGCCGCATGAACGCCGATCACCCACCACAGGCTACGGGTCCACGCATAGAGCAGTCCGAAGACCAGTCCCGCCTCGAGCGCGATCGCGATCGAACCCCACAGGGTCCCCTCCGGATTGCTGACGTGGGCCAGGCCGAACAGGAGGGCGGACAGGACCAGGGATCCCCAGGTGCCCAGGCCTCGCTCGACGAGCCGGAAGAGGATTCCACGAAAGAGGATCTCCTCGGTGATTCCGGCCGCTACGCCCAGCTGGAGCAGTGGGTCCACCAGCGGCGCGTCGGGATTGGTTCCGTCGATGGTGCGCCAGCCCGCGGCCCAGCAGATGACGAAGACCAGGGTGCACGCGGCCGCGCCCAGCAGCAGCCCCCAACCCAGCCCTGCCAGGCGACGCGGATCCAGTTCATGGGGGACCGTGCGCCCCTCCAATCCGATCGCGACGGCCAGATAGGCGCCGATGCTGCACACCAACTGGATGAGGACCCAGACCCACAACGGATCGTCGAGGGAGCCAAAGGGGGCCAGCAGGTAGGCGCTGCCGATGTACAGGCCCAGGAAGGCGACGGCGCGGGTCACGGGATGTGCCAGCCAACCGCGGCCGGGTGCGGGGGCATCGGGGAGGTCTGGCCGGGGGGCGGGGACGAGGTGGGGGTGCTCGACGGGAAGGCTCACGGGACTCCTTGGTGGGGGTGTGGTCACATGGGGGAGTTCACTGTCGCGGGGGAGTTCTGCGGGGATTGGTCCTGCAGCTGGCGGACCAGGGCGACGGCTTGTCGCATCCCCATGGGCTGGAAGCCCTGGGCGAGGGCGCGGTTGCGTTTGTCGGTCTCCTCGCGCCACAGCTGCAGGCCGCGGCGCACCAGGATGGAGGCGGGTTTGCGGTGCTGGGCCAGGTCGCGTCGCAGCCGTCGGACGCAATTGGCATGCCGGGAACGGTCCAGCCACAGCGCTGTCACGGCGATCTCGCGCTCCCGGCAGGCGGTGAGCAGATCCGGTGCGAAGATGCCCTCGGCAATCAGCACCCGCTCGTCCCCGAGGTCGACGACGTGCGTGCCCTCTGCGCGGCTGCGCGCAATCGAATAGCGAGGTACCTCGGCCCGTCCCGTGGTCAGCAGTTCGCCCAGTGCCACCGCGGCGGCCACGCTGTCCCACGTGGCGACGTCATCCCAGTCGATCCGGTCGTCGATGACGGGCAGGCCCGGGGCGTCGTGGTCCTTGTAGAAGTCATCCAGCCGGAACTGGGTGGCCCCGGTCACCCGGGCCAGGCGGGACTTGCCGCTGCCCGACGGGCCGGCAAGAAGTATGACGCTGCGCACAGTGCAGCATTCTACCGATGGGAAGGCTGGCACCGATGACGGCCCGGCATGGGCGCGTCACCAGCCGCCGCCACCACCGCCACCGAATCCGCCCCCACCGCCGCTGAAACCGGACCCGCCTCCCGAGGACTGCATCGAGGAGGCCGCGGCGGCAGCCTGTGAACTCTGCATGGCCGAGGAGAAGGCATCTCCCATGGAGCTCATGGATGAGCCGATGTAGCCGTAGTTGAACCCGTAGTAGGGATTGCCGACGTACCAGGCGGGGGCCATGTCATAGCGGCCCTCGGCGGCCAGCTTCTCGAAGAGCTTGCTCCACCGTTCTGCAACGCCGAACATGATGGCCCACGGCAGGTAGCGCGAGAAGATGTCCTCGCCCTCCTCGAACTTCAGCTGTTCGGCCTCGGCGGTGCGCAGGTAGAGCTCGAAGCCGCGGGCCTGGGCCAGGGCGGCCGAGCCGTCTGCGGTGCGAGCCGGCATCCAGGGGGAGACGATGGCGAGCGCGAGCCCGACCACCACCAGGGCCAGGCCCGGCCATGCCAGGTTGAGCAGGAACATGCCCCCGAGGAAACCAAAGAAGCCGAGCAGCACAATCGCCAGTCCGACCCCGAGCCACATGGTGCGCGTTGTCTGGGGACTGCTGCCGAACCAGTGGCGTCCGCCGGTCACCTGCTTGTAGAGGGCCGATCGAGCCTCCGGGAAGAGCTTGGCATAGCGCTTGTCCTTCAGGTCCCGCGTGGTCACCCGGCTGCCCCGGCTGAACAGGTGTTGCAGCAGCTTGGTCTCGTGCGGCAGCAACTCGTCGGGGTGCGCCGGGCGGGTCCGGGTGAAGGCCCACTCCTTCTTGCCCAGCTGCTCGATCTGGATCTGGCCACGCACCGCCAGGTCGATCAGGGTGGCGGTGACATCGCGCGTGTCGGCACGTTCGTCCACCAGGGTGCCGATCTCTCCGGGGCGCACGCCCGCCGGTGGGGTGAACTGGACGGTGACGGGCGCCTTGCGGCTGGTGCGACGGGTGGCACCGGCATCGCTGGCGGTGGGCGTCAGTCCGGGCGTGAGCCCCACGTAGACCTCGTCGCGGCCATGGCGACGGGCGGCGCGGACCACCATCAGCAGGCCCGCCAGCAGAACGCTTCCCGCGATTCCCGCATTGGCCGGGTTGGGCTCGAAGGCCCGCGCCGGGTTGAATCGCGTGACCACTTCCGGCTCGGCTCCGACGAAACTGCCGGTCGGCACACCGGCCACCACCTGCATGGGCTCACCGGATGCCAGGTTGTTGTGTCGGTAGGTGACGGTCCGCCCGTCCTGGGTCACCCGCTGGCAGGTCTGTGTCCGGTCGATCCAACAGGCCGTACGCGTGACGTCCGTGGGCATCACCAAGGTGGTGCTGGCATTGCGGATGGGCACGGTGAAACCGTCGCCGATCACATTCCAGTTCACCTCGTCCAGACCGCTCTCGGCATTCTCCGGATCGACGATTCCGCGCAGGCGGTAGCTGACCACATAGGTCTGCACCCCACGAACCCGGGTGCCCTCCCGGCCGATCCGCAGGGTGAGCACGCCCGGTTCGCTGCTGCGCTTCAGGTTCGTGGGTGCCCCGGTGGGGCTCGTGATGCGGACGTCGTCGTACGTGATGCGACGCCAGTGGTCCCGGTCGCCTGCGATGGCCTGCCGCGTCACGAAGGTGAGATAGGGGCCGTGGCCCGCATCACGACCGAAGTCGAAGTCGATGGTCGTGGTGACCCGCGCGTCACCGTTGGTCCCGAGCTCGGCCGTGGTCTCGTGACGGGTGATCTGCCACTGCGACGAGGTCTCGTCGCCCCGGGCAGGAAGTGCCGCCATTGCCCCCATCAACAGGGCGAGGAGCGAGGCGAGCATGCCTCGCACGAGCAGGGTGTACCTGGGGCGCACGGGATCCATGCCCTCCACGGTATTGGATCAGTGGGCCCAGCCCTGGACAGCGGGGCTCAACCGACGCCGAGGGCCTGGGCCATCTCGTCGCGGATGGTGGTCAACATCTGGGCCGCCTGGAGGCGTGCCTGCTTGAGCTCCCGAGCCGACTGCTCGGCGTCGACCCGGGCCTCCAGGTAGCACTTCAGCTTGGGCTCGGTCCCCGAGGGACGCGCCACGACGTGGACCCGCTGGCCCGTCAGCTCGATCGCATCCGTGGGCGGCAGGTCATCGGTGCCCGCGCGGAGGTCTCGGATGGTCACCGGCTCACCGGCCAGGGTGCTCGGCGGGTCATCCCGGAGGCGCTGCATGGCGTCGCGGATGACCTGCAGGTCCTCCACCCGCGCGCTGAGCTGGCTGGTGGCATGCACGCCATGGGTGCGGGCGATCTCGTCGAGGCGATCGGCGATGGTCTGTCCGCCTGCCTTCAGCTCTGCGGTCAGCCGCAGGATCGTCAGGCACGCGGTGATGCCGTCCTTGTCCGGCACGTGCGGTGAATCACAGCAGTAGCCGATGGCCTCCTCATAACCGAAGGCCAGGTTGGGTACTCGTCCGATCCACTTGAAGCCCGTCAGCGTGGTGGAGTGCTCCCGGCCCGCGGCTCGGGCCATCGTCCCCAGCAGGGTGGACGAGACCACCGAATTTGCGAAGGTGCCGGGCACCTGGCGGCGGATGGCATCGTCACCCAGCAGGGACCCCAACTCGTCGCCGGTGAGCATCCGCCAACCGACTCCGGGGAAGGGGGCGGCGATGGCACACCGGTCGGCGTCCGGGTCGTTGGCCACCACCAGGTCGACGTCGGTCTGCTCCGCAAGGTCCAAGGCCAGGTCGATGGCGCCCGGTTCCTCCGGATTCGGGAAGGCGACCGTCGGGAAGCTCGGATCTGGGTCATGCTGCTGCGGCACGCTGTGCGCAGCGGGGAAGCCGGCGGCCGCTGCGGCCTGTTCGACCACCCGGGCACCCACTCCGTGCATCGCGGTGTAGACCCACTCCACCTGGCGCGGTGCGTCGGCGGGAATGAGCTGGCGGGCCACGTCGACGTAGTCGTCGACCAGCTCCTGCCCGATGGTGCGGTACTGGGTGCTGCGCGGCAGCTCGCCCTGCGGGCGAGCCGAGACTTCCTGGATGTGGGCCTGGATCTCGGCATCGGCCGGCGGGACGATCTGCGATCCGTCGCCCAGGTAGACCTTGTAGCCGTTGTCCGCCGGGGGATTGTGGCTGGCGGTCACGACGATGCCCGCGACGCACCCCAGGTGCTTGATGCCAAAGGCCACCACCGGGGTGGGGACGTGCTGGTCGGTGAGGATGGGCTGGAAGCCCGCCCCGGCGAAGATCTCGGCCGTGTCCCGGGCGAAGACGTCGGAATTGGTGCGGGCGTCGTAGCCGATCAGCACCGGGCCACCTGCGTGGCCCTGCTCCTGCAGCCACGCGGCGAAGCCCGCGGCGGCGCGGGAGACCACCACGCGGTTCATCCGGCCGGGGCCGGGGCCCAGGGCGGCCCGCAGGCCGGCGGTGCCAAAGGTCAGCGGTCCGGCAAAGGCAGACGCGATCTCGTCGGTGGCCGACGTGTCGCCCTCGTCGCTCGCGGCGAGCAACTCGGCCAGCCGGGCCTGGGTCTGCGAATCAGGGTCGTCGGCGATCCAGGTGAGCACCTGCTGGCGAAGTCCTGCGTCGATCATGGCTTCTCCTTCTGGGCAGTCGGGTGGGAGGTCACAGGCGCTCGAGCAGCGCGTTCAGCAGGGCGGTCAGACGTGGGCCGGCAGCCTTGCCAGCCGCGATCACCTCGCCATGGTCCAGGTTCTGGGAGCTGATGCCGGCGGCGGCATTGGTCACCAGCGAGATGCCAAGCACCTCCAGACCTGCCTCGCGGGCGGCGATCGTCTCCAGCGCCGTGGACATGCCCACCAGGTCACCGCCGATGGTGCGTGCCATCCGCACCTCGGCGGGGGTCTCATAGCTGGGCCCGCTGAACTGTACGTAGACGCCCTCCGGCAGTTCCGGCTGCACCTGGCGGGCCAGGGCACGAAGGCGCGGGCTGTAGGCCTGGGACATGTCGATGAAGGTGGCGCCGCGAAGTGGTGTGGCACCCGTCAGGTTGATGTGGTCGGCGATCAGGACCGGCGTTCCGGGAGCCCAGTCGGGATTGAGCCCGCCACAGCCATTGGTCAGCACCACGGCGCTGGCACCCAGTGCGGCCGCGGTGCGCACTCCGTGAACCACCGGCTCGACGCCACGTCCCTCATAGAAGTGGGTGCGGCCGGTGAGCACCATGGCCACCTTGCCCCGTGGGGTCCGGGCCAACCGCAGCGATCCGCCATGGCCCGCGACGACGGGCTTGCTGAAGCCGGGAACCTCATCCAGGGCGATGGTGGCGATCTCCTCGCCGAGCCGCTCGACTCCCTGATTCCATCCGGAGCCCAGTACCAGGGCCATGTCGATGCGCTCGATCCCAGCCGGAGCAAGGAAGCCACTGCGCACATGGTCGGCCGCCAGCTGGGCCGCCGCGGTCGGGTCACTGAAGTCGAAGCTACTCACCACCCAAACAATAGGGGCGCGGGCCAGAAGTCTGGAAGAATGACCCCCGTGACCAGAGTCGTGATCATTGGCGGAGGCCCCGGAGGCTACGAAGCTGCCCTTGTGGCTGCACAACTCGGCGCGGAGGTGACTCTCGTGGAACGCACAGGGCTCGGCGGTGCTGCCGTGCTCACTGACTGCGTCCCGTCGAAGACCCTCATCGCCACGTCGGAGGTGATGACCACCATCGAACGAGCCGGCGAGCTCGGTCTGAAGGTGACCGCCTCCGGAGAGGACGACAGCATCGCGTCGTCGGTGGAGGTGGATCTGGCGGCGGTGAACAAGCGTGTGCTCGATCTCGCCCAGGCCCAGTCGGACTCCATCGCCGCGCAGCTGGAGCGCGTCGGGGTCACTGTGGTGAACGGCTCGGCCAAGCTCGATGGTCCGACCGCCGTGCTGGTCACCTCTGACCAGGGTGAGGAGCGGATCGAGTCGGACATCATCCTGCTGGCCACCGGGACGACCCCGCGTGAGCTGGAGACCGCCACGTGTGATGGTGAGCACATCCTGAACTGGAAGCAGGTCTACAACCTGACCGAGCTCCCCGAGAAGCTGATCGTGGTGGGCTCCGGTGTCACCGGTGCCGAGTTTGCCAATGCCTATGATGCCCTGGGCGTCGACGTTGTGCTGGTCAGTTCCCGCTCGCAGGTGCTGCCGGGCGAGGACCAGGACGCTGCGGCCGTGCTGCAGGGTGTCTTCGAGCGCCGTGGCATGGAGATCATGAGTGAGTGCCGTGCCAATGCCGCGCGACGTGAGGGCGACGAGGTGGTGGTCACGCTGGAGGACGGCCGCGAGATCCGCGGATCGCACTGCCTGATGGCCGTAGGCTCCATCCCCAATACGCAGGGCATCGGCCTCGAGGAGGCCGGAATCGAGCTCTCCAAGAGCGGTCACATCGTGGTGGACAAGGTCTCCCGCACGTCGCAGCGCACCGTCTACGCTGCTGGCGACGTGACGGGCGTCTTCGCCCTGGCCTCCGTCGCAGCCATGCAGGGACGTATCGCCATGTGGCACGCGCTGGGCGACGCCGTGGCTCCGCTGAACCTCAAGTCCGTCAGCTCCAATGTCTTCACCGCCCCGGAGATCGCCACGGTCGGCATGACCCAGAAGCAGGTGGACGAGGGCGAGCTGAAGATCGGGACCAAGACGCTGCAATTGGCCGGCAATCCGCGGGCCAAGATGCAGGGTGTGACCGAGGGCTTCGTGAAGGTCTTCTGCCTGCCCGTGACCGGCATCATCGTGGGCGGCGTGGTCGTCGCGCCACACGCCTCGGAGTTGATCCACTCGCTGTCCCTGGCGGTGGCCGAGAAGATCACCGTCGACCAGTTCAGCCACGACTTCACGGTCTACCCGTCGATGTCCGGCTCGATCGCGGAGGCGGCGCGTCAGCTGCACCTGCACGACCATCCGGAAAAGCCGTCCAAGACCCAGGTCTGAGGCCGCCCCGGGCGAGTCAGCGGCGCAGGAAGTCCGCCACTCGGGCGATGTAGCCGGGGCGGTCCGCGAAGTAGGCGCCGCAGTGGTCCAGACCATCCACGATCTCGAGGTGGGCGCTGGGCCCTGCGGCGTCGGCCAACCGGCGACTGTGCTCCACGGGGATGACGTGGTCGTCGGAGCAGTGGACCAGCAGCAGCGGTCGCGGTGCGATCTTCTCCACCACGTCAATCGGTGCCACGTCGGCGAAGCGGTAGCCGTAGCGCAGGCTGGTGACCCGGTCGACGAGGGAGACCAGCGGCACCGGCGGCAGGTGCAGGCCCCGCGCAGCGGCCGCGATCACGCCGTGCATGTCGGCGAAGGGGGAGTCGGCGACGACGCTCTCGATCCGCGCGTCCTGCGCGGCGACGAGGATCGAGGTGGCCGCCCCCATCGAGAAACCGACCAGGCTGATCGGCAGCCCGGGCGCCAGTCCCGCGGCCAGGTCAATGGCCGCAACCAGGTCGAGCTGCTCGTAGTGCGCGAGCGATTGCGGGCCGTCTGCTGATTCTCCATTGCCGCGGAAGTCGTAGAGAAGCACGCTGTTGCCGGCTCGCCACAGTCCGGGGCCGATTCCCAACATGTCCGCCTTGCTGCCCCGGTGTCCGTGGCTGATGACCACCACGCGTTCGGCGTCCTCGCGGCCCAGCCACCAGCCTGCGAGCCGGGTTCCGTCAGCGGCGGTGAAGGTGACATCGACGGCGTCGACCCCCACTTCGAACGGACTCATGCCGTAGTCCAGCGCGGGGCGCTGCGGCCCGCTGATCTGGTGGGCGGCTGCCGCGGCACCGGCCAGCACCCCCAGCCCACCGATGCCGAGTCCGCCAAGGCCAAGACCTGCCAGTGCACTGCGTGTGTTCACGGGTGTCAGTCTGGCAGGTCCCGGCCGGAGGTGGTGTCAGTCGCCGAAGAAGTCCCCGATGCCGTCGAACATGCCGCCGATGCCGTCACCGATCGATTCGAAGCCGTCGCCGATGCCGCCGAACATGTCACCGACGCCCTCGCCGATCTCACCGAAGCCGTCGCCCATCCCGTCCATCATGTAGGGCATGCCGCTCATGCCATGGAAGATCATGGAGCCGATCGCGATGTCGCGAATGAGGTTGGAGCCCTGCCAACCGGAGTAGTAGCCCTGGGCCCACGGAGCGTAGGCAGGGCCGCCCTGCCAGTAGGGCACACGCTGGGCACCCACCTGAACCGTGCGGATGTACGGGTCGGCACCGGCCAGTACCCGCTCGGCGTCGGCTGGGCAGGCCGGAATGTCCCGCGGGGCTCCACCCGGAGGAGTCCAGGTGACGTTCTGGCTGCTGGGTCCGTGCGCCGGGTTGAAGAAGCACGGCGGACGCTTCTGGGGCAGCGGTTCTCCCGCCACTCGGGCGTTGACACACGCGATGGCATAGCGGCCGTCCTCCAGCACCTCGGTGACATGGCGGATCTCGTCGGGCTTGGTCACCGCGGCCAAGGAGGCCTTGGCATTGTCATAGGCGTCCAGGGCCCGCTCGTAGTCCTGCCGCATGGCGGTGTCCAGCGGGTGGCCTGCCACTTCTGAGTCAAGACGCTGCAGTTCCTCACCGAACCGCGTGACGTCCTCGTCGGCGGCCCGTCGGCTGGTGGTCAGGGCAGCCTCCAGCTCTGCGGTCCTTTCGGCCTCGAGGGCGCGTCGCCGCTGACTCGACTGGAAGAGCGCGACGGCAGTCACCACCAGGGCCAGCAGGAAGAGGATCTTGAACATGGCTTCCAGTCTGCTGCATGGAAGAGGCGGGCCCAACACCGTGGACCCGCCTCAGCCATATTCATGGAGTCTTCACAGACTCCAGTGGATCATCACTCAGCCGCGGGAGCGTCACCCTCGGGGTCGACGATCTCGGCCAGGACCGCACCGGAGGTGACGGTGGCGCCAGCCTCGCAGCTGATGGACTTGACCACGCCGGAACGGTGAGCGGTCACCGGGTTCTCCATCTTCATGGCCTCGAGCACGACGATCAGGTCGCCCTCGGCAACGGTCGCGCCCTCCTCGACGGCGACCTTGACGACGGTGCCCTGCATGGGGGCGGTCAGCGAATTGCCGGACGCCTCGCTGGCCTTTGCGCCGCCACGGTCACGCTTGGTGGGACGCTTGGCCTTCTTGCCGGCGGGCTTGCTGGCGGCCGCGAGACCACCGGGCAGCTTGACCTCGAGTCGACGGCCGTTGACCTCCACGACGACCGTCTGGGCCTCGACGACGTCCTCGGCCTCACCCAGCTCACCGGTGTACGGGGCAACCTTCAGATCGGCGGCCGTCTCGATCCAGTTGGTGTAGACACCGAAGTTCCCGTCAGCGGCGACGAACGCGGGGTCGTCCAGGATCGCGCGGTGGAAGGGGATCACGGTGGGCATGCCCTCCAGGACGATCTCCTTCAGCGCACGACGCGAACGGGCCAGCGCGTGCTCGCGGTCGACGCCGGTCACGATGACCTTGGCCACCAGCGAGTCGAAGGTGCCGGGCACCGTCATGCCAGCGTGGTAGCCCTCGTCGACGCGGACGCCGGGGCCGCCCGGGGCCTTCCACTTGGTGAGGGTGCCGGGGGCCGGCATGAAGTTGCGGCCGGCATCCTCGGCGTTGATGCGGAACTCGATGGAGTGGCCGCGGATCTCCGGGTCGTCGAAGTCCAGCTTCTCGCCATTCGCGATGCGGAACATCTGCTGCACCAGGTCCAGGTCGGTGACCTCCTCGGAGACGGGGTGCTCCACCTGGAGACGGGTGTTGACCTCGAGGAAGGAGATCAGGCCGTCCTGGGCCACGAGGAACTCGCAGGTGCCGGCACCGACATAGCCGGCCTCCTTGAGGATGGCCTTCGACGACTCATACAGGCGCTCCAGCTGCTCGTCGGTGAGGAAGGGCGCGGGGGCCTCCTCGACGAGCTTCTGGTGACGACGCTGCAGCGAGCAGTCACGGGTGGAGACGACCACGACATTGCCGTGCTGGTCGGCCAGGCACTGGGTCTCGACGTGACGCGGCTTGTCCAGGTAGCGCTCCACGAAGCACTCGCCGCGACCGAAGGCGGTGACTGCCTCACGGGTGGCCGACTCGAAGAGCTCGGGCACCTCCTCCATGGTGCGGGCCACCTTCAAGCCTCGGCCGCCGCCGCCGAAGGCCGCCTTGATGGCGATCGGCAGGCCGTGCTCCTTGGCGAAGGCGACGACCTCGTCGGCGTCGGCGACGGGGTCAGGGGTGCCGGGAACCAGCGGGGCGCCCACCTTGAGGGCGATGTGACGGGCCTTGACCTTGTCGCCCAGGTTCTCGATGGCCTCGGGCGAGGGGCCGATCCAGATGAGGCCGGCGTCGATGACGGCGCGGGCGAAGTCGGCATTCTCGGCCAGGAAGCCGTAGCCGGGGTGCACGGCGTTGGCACCGCTCTGCTCGGCGATGGCAAGGATCTTCTCGACATTGAGGTAGGTCTCTGCCGGAGTGGCACCGTTCAGCGCGAAGGCCTCGTCAGCCAGGCTGACGAAGAGCGCCTCCGAGTCGCTGTCGGCGTAGATCGCGACGCTCCCGATCCCGGCATCGGCGGCGGCACGAATGACACGGACGGCGATCTCGCCGCGGTTCGCCACGAGCACCTTGGTGATCTGGTTTCCCACTGTTCCTCCTTGAACGGGCCACGGGCATGGCCTTGCTCTTCGGATTCTAGGGGCAACCGAGGCCGCCCGTCAGCTCTGGGAGGAACCAATCACACTCTGGACTGATTCCTCACACTACTGTGGTGAGCATGCCCACACCGGACTTCATCCTGGAACTTCGCAAGCACGTCGGAACGGCCCTGCTCTGGTTGCCCGGAACCACGGCGGTGGTGCTGCGTCCGGGGCCACGCGTCGAGCAGGTGCTGTGCGTCCAGCGCGCGGACAACGGCAAGTGGACACCCATCTGCGGCATCGTCGAACCCGGTGAGGACCCGCACGTCGCGGCCGTCCGGGAGGCCGAGGAGGAGGCGGGCGTCATCATCGAGATCGAACGGATGGTCTGGATGAGCCCCACCGGCTGGATGCAGTACGACAATGGGGACCAGAACGACTACCTCGACCACACCTTCCGCGCTCGCTACGTCAGCGGCGAGGCCGTCGTCGGTGATGACGAGTCCGTTGCGGTCGGCTGGTTCGACGTGGACCGACTCCCCGAGGACATGAGCGCCATCCAGCGTCGACGTATTGCCGTGGCGGTGGCCAATCCGGCCGACGTCCTGCTCGGCGTCCAGGCGGCCAAGGACTTCCTGGGGGAGAAGGACCCCGAGTACGGGGCCTGACGGGTCGGGAATCGAGGATCTCAGCGGGAGAAGCTGAGCCGGTTCACGGCCGTGCCGGTCTGCAGTGCCTGCTCCAGTGTGGTGGCCCGCAGTCCGCGATCCGTCAGTCCGTGCAGCACGTCGTCGAGCAGGCGGGGCTTGTCCACGTCCGTGACGGCGGCCTCGCTCGCCAAGTCGGAGGCGTCGGCCGACCCGTCGTGGGCCAGCAGGATGGCTCCCGGCCGGGCATCCGCCATGGCCTTGGCCACCCGCTCCTCGTGGGTGACGTCCTTCCAGTCCCAGGTGGTTCCTGACCACAACACGGTCCGCAGTCCGTGACGGGCAGCCAACAGTCGGGTTGCCGGATTCTGGGCACCGTGCGGAGGACGAAAGAGCGTGACGGGCGCGTCGACGGCCTCGGTGAGTTCCGCATGGGCCCGCCTCAGCCACTCGTCGGCCTCGCGGGTGCGCAGCGACGTGATCCGTCGATGGTCCAGGCCGTGCAGCCCGATCTCGTGCCCGGCGGCGGCCAGGTCACGTACCAGCCCCGGAGCTCGGGAAACCCGCGTCATCAGCACGAAGAAGACCGCACGGGCGTCGTGGTCCGCCAGTACCTCCGCCAGCTGCTCCGTGCTCCCGGGCAGTGGGCCGTCGTCGAAGGTCAGCACCACCTGGGGCTGCTCGGTCCGCACGGAGACGGTGGAGCCGATCACGGGGCCGAGGACCCGATGGGCGGGGGTACGCAAAAGGGTGCGGACTGCAGGCTGCACGGGCATCTCCTGATCTGTACGACGGATGTGGTCTACGACGGATGGGGTGTACGACGGATGTGGTCTACGAAGGCTTGATGCGGACCCCGCGGGGCTGACCGGGAGCCAGGTCCTCGGGCACCCGGGAGAAACGCTGCCTCCAGCTGCCGTGGCGCTGGTACTCCTGATAGGCAAGCCCGGTCGCGGCCAGCACCATACCGAGTCCGCGCATGGCGGCCCTCGCGCCCCGGGCGCTGTGGGTCCGGTCGCCGGTGACGGTGCCCAGGCCGGACCGCAGGCCGCCCCCTGCCAGCCGGACCAACCCCTGGGCCAGGAGTCGCGGGCGGGCCAGCGCGGAGCTGGACAGGTGGATGTCCAGGAGTCCGCCGGTATTGCCATGGCTCAGCGCACGCTGCAGCACCCAACCCCGCGTCATCCGTTCCACTGCCACCTGGTCCTCCACGACGGCGTCGTGGCAGAAGACGATGCGCCCCCCTCGGGCCACCAACTGCCGGGTGAGCAGGGTGTCCTCCCCGCCGCTCAGGCCCAGACTCCGGGCAAAGCGAAGATCGCCCAGTTGGTGCAGGTCCAGGAGCAGGTTGCCGCAGGCGGCGGCCTGCAGGGGCTGGCCGTCCCTCCAACGGCGCCGGGTGAAGAAGCCCCCGGCATGGATCCACGGGTCAACCCGACCCAGATAGCGGGTGTCCACCCAGCCGGCGACGGCCGCCGGGTGGCTCTGCCGCCAGGTTTCGAGCATCAGGCTGAGCCAACCGGGTGCCGGGCGGCCGTCGTCGTCCAGGAAGAGCAGGACGTCTCGGCCCCGAGCCTCATCGAGTGCCCGATTGCGGGCCGCGGCGATGCCGGGCGTGGACTCCACCACGACGCGGACGCCGGGCAGGTCGAGGGCTTCGACGGCGGCGCGTCCCGAGCCGGCAGGATCGTTGTCCACCACCAGAACCTCCACCTGCCACGCGGCGTCCTGCTCCCGGGCCTGACGGCACAACAGGGCCACCGTCTGCCGGATCTGTTCCGGGCGGTGGAAGGTGAGGACGGCGATGGTGACCAGCGTCGGACTGTCCATCCGGCAACGCTAGCCGTGGACAGTGGCAGCCGGCTGAGAGTGTGCTGGACGGATCGTGCCGTCCTCGAGGGCGGTTCGTCCAGCCTGCGGACAGGGGATACCGTGGATCCATTGCGATGGGGGAATCCGGTGGGAGACCGGAGCTGACCCGCAGCCGTGAGGACCATGTCCGAGCCGGAATGCCCATCTCAGCAAAGCTTCATCCACCCGTCGAGGCATGCGGGGGCTGGGGATCGCCCCTGCTGCTCGCATGCATGAGCCTGGGAGTTCCTGCCCGATGTCCCGTTCCGTGGCCGCAGGCCGTGCCGTCGAGGTACCGACCGTGGCCAGACGCACCGTGGCGCGCGCAGTGCACCCGATGGCCTGGTGGGGGTGGGCCCTGGGCTGTGCCGTGGCCGTGAGCCTGCTGCACAATCCGCTCGTGGTTGTCCTGGCCACCGCGCTGGTCTGGCTGGTGGTGCTGGAGCGCAGGTCCGACGCCCCCTGGGCCCGCTCGACCAGTGCCTATCTCACGCTGGCCCTGGTGGTTCTGGGCATCCGGATGATCTTCCAGGTCTTCATGGGCGTCAATCGCTCCGGGCAGGTGCTGTTCACCCTGCCCAGCATCGAGCTGCCGGCCTGGGCCGCCGGAGTGCGGCTGGGCGGTCCGGTGACCCTCGACGCGCTGTTGTACACCCTGTACGACTCGCTGCGCCTGGTGGCCATGTTGCTGTGCGTGGGCGCGGCGAATTCCCTGGCCAATCCGCGCCGGGCGCTGCGGTCGGTCCCGCCGGCGCTCTACCAGCTCAGCGTCGCGCTGGTGGTGGCGCTCAGCGTCGCGCCCCAGCTCATCGAGAGCGTCGGCCGGGTGCGTCGCGCCCGACGCCTCCGGGGTGGTCGGTCGACCGGCTGGCGCGCTGCCGGGACCGTGCTGGTTCCGGTGCTGGAGGACGCCATCGACCGGTCCCTGCTGCTGGCCGCCGGCATGGAATCGCGTGGCTACGGCCGCACGCACCAGCAGGAGCCGGTGGGGCCGGCGACCACGGGTGCCATGCTCGCGTCGATGGTCCTGATCACCTACGGCACCTTCCTGCTGCTGGGCGTGCCCGGTGCTGGTCCCTGGTCCTGGTCCTGCCTCGTCGCCGGGTGCCTGTTGGCCGCGATCGGCATCCGGCTGTCCGGGCGACGCCTGGCGGTCACCCGCTACCGGCCAGATGCCTGGGGGGCCCCGGAACATGCGCTGTGCATGGCCGGCCTGGTGGCGGCCCTGTCCAGCATCGCGCTGGTCCGGCTGGCCCCGGACGTGGCCATGACACCGGCCTCACCGCCGCAGTGGCCGCTGCTGCACCTGTGGGTGCTGCCCCTGCTGGTGGCCATCGCCTCACCCCTGTTCACCACGCCACTGCCGACAGAAGAGACGCTCGCGAAGGAGATGCCGTGATCGAATTCGACGACGTCACCATCCGCCACAGCGGTGCGGCACGCCCGACGATCATGGGGGCCAGCCTGACCATCCCCGATGGGGATCTGTGCCTCGTCGTGGGGCGCACCGGAACCGGGAAGTCCACCCTGCTGGGGGCCATCAATGGCCTGGTGCCGCATTTCAGTGGGAGCCACCTGGCGGGTGACGTGCGCGTCAACGGGCGTTCCACACGCACCCACCGGCCCCGGGACCTGGCAGAGGTGGTGGGACATGTGGGGCAGAATCCGCTGGCCGGCTTCGTGACCGACCTCGTCGAGGACGAGGTCGCCTACGGCATGGAGCAACTGGGCATCGATCCGCGGGCCATGCGCAAACGCGTCGAGGAGACGCTCGACATCATGGGGATCGCCGACCTGCGTCGACGTGCCCTGACCGAACTGTCCGGCGGGCAGCAGCAGAGGGTGGCGATTGCCTCCGTGCTGGCGGCCCAGCCGCGGGTGGTGGTGCTCGACGAGCCCACCAGCGCCCTGGACCCGACTGCGGCGCAGGACGTGTTGTCCGCGATCACGACCCTGGTTCACGAGGTGGGTCTGACCGTCGTGCTGGCGGAGCACCGTCTGGAGAGGGTCATGCACGTCGCTGATTCGGTGCTCTGGTTGCCCGGCGACGGCAGCGTCGAGTACGGCGATGCGGGCGAAATTCTCGCCCGGGCGGACGTGGTGCCGCCACTGAGTGCCCTGGCGCGTCGTCTGGGCTGGCAGGAGGTGCCCCGCAGCGTGCGAGATGCGCGTCGTCGGGCGCAGCGCGAGGGCGTCAGCGTGGCACCTGCCGCGAGCAGTCTGGAGGCCGATGGGCTGGGCGGTGCGGAGGTGGCCCGCGTGCAGGGACTGCAGGTGAGTCATGGCCAGGTGCGGGCCGTGGACGATGTCAGCCTGTCCTTGCGGGCCGGCACGATCACCGCCGTGATGGGTCGCAATGGCGCGGGCAAGTCGTCGCTGCTGTGGGCCGTGCAGGGGGCCATCGACAGCGCGGGGGTGATCGACGTGCAAGGGGAGGACCCGCGTCGCGTGGGGCCTGGGCGCGCCCGGGAGCTGGTCTCCCTGGTGCCCCAGGATGCCGCCGACCTGCTGTACCTGCCGACCGTCGCCCAGGAATGTGCCCAGGCGGATGCAGAGACCGGGTCTGCTTCCGGGACGACGGCGGCGATCCTGGCCGAACTGGGCAGCGACCTGGACCCGGATCGCCACCCGCGCGACCTGTCCGAGGGACAACGGCTCTGTCTGGTGCTGGCCATCCAGCTGGCCGCCCATCCGGCCCTGGTGCTGCTCGACGAACCCACGCGTGGGCTCGACTACGCCATGAAGGAGCAGTTGTGCCGGATCCTGACCCGGATCGCAGCCAGTGGCAGTTGCGTGCTGGTCAGCACCCACGACGTCGAGTTCGCGGCGTCGGCCACGGATCGCACCATCGTGATGGCCGACGGTGAAGTGGTGGCTGACGGTCCCACCCGCCAGGTGTGCACCAGTTCGCCGACCTTCTCGCCCCAGGTCAGCAAGGTCTTCCACCCCAGCGACGTGTTGACCGTCGACGAGCTGGTGGTGCTCCCGGCAGGTCCTGCCACGTCGCCCAGTGGGGTGCCCGCCGGTGCTTGAGGTGGGGGCCGCCCGGGGCGTGAAGAGCAGGCCGGCCGTGGTTCGCGTGACGGGTCGATCGGCCCTGGTGCTCACCTTGGCTGCCGTGATGTCGCTGTTCGCCTTCTGCTGGCCACTGCTGTGGAAGCCGGGCGCGGGCATGACCGGGGGGTCGCAGACCCCGCTGGTCTTTGCGCTGCTGCTGCCGGTGGTGATCGCAGTGGTCATGACGGAGATCAGTGGGGGTGACCTCGACGTCAAGGCGCTCGCCCTGTTGGGGGTGCTGTCGGCCGTGGGGGCGGCCGTGCGGCCCTTGAGTGCCGGGACGGCCGGGCTGGAGTTGGTCTTCTTCCTGATCATCATCGCGGGCCGGGTCTTCGGACCGGGTTTCGGTTTCGTGCTGGGCAACACGACGCTCTTCGCCTCGGCGCTGATCACGTCGGGAGTGGGTCCCTGGTTGCCCTTCCAGATGCTGGCGGCTGGCTTCGTGGGGCTGGGGGCTGGTCTGTTGCCGCGCGCCCGGGCCTGGCTGGAGGTGGCGATGCTTGCCGCCTACGGCTTCGTGGCGGGGTTCGGGTACGGCTGGCTGATGGACCTGGCCTTCTGGCCGTTCACGCTGGGTGGTGCTTCCGAGCTGTCCTTCGTCCCGGGTGCTCCGGTGGGGGAGAACCTGCACCGTTTCGTGCTCTACAACCTGGCCACCTCGATGGCCTGGAATGCCGGGCGGGCCCTCAGCAATGCGGTTCTGGTGGTCTTGCTCGGCCCGGCGATGCTGCGCATCCTGCGGCGGGCAGCCCGTCGGGCCGCCTTCGAGTGATGCGGTCAGGCCCGGAAGACGGGGCGGATGGAGACCTCCTCCACCATGGCTTCTGGGCTGGCGAAGACCGCCAGGGCGACGGCCTCGGCCACCGATTCGGGCCGCAGGTGCTCGGCGGCCACATAGGGCCGACCCATCTGGCGCTGCAGGTCCACCTGCATGTCCGTGTCCACCCGGCCGGGGTGCACCGAGCTGACCCGGACAGTGCCGCGTTCCTCCTCCCGCAGGGCGTCGGTGAAGGCGCGCAGCGCGAACTTGGAACCGGAATACAGCGCCCCTCCGGCGCCGGAACGCAAGCCGGACCCCGAGTTGATGGTGACCACCTGTCCCTGTGCGGCCCGCAACTGGGGCAGGAGCAACCGGGTGAGGTCGGCCACGGCCACCACATTGACCTCGAGGATCTCGCGCCACTGCTCGCGGGTGGCCTCGGCCACGTCGGCGGAGCGGGCGATGCCGGCGGAGTGGACCAGCACGTCCAGACGCTCGACGCCGGCGGCCGCCTCCTCGGTGGCCCGCGCGTCGGTCAGGTCGCACAGGAAGGGGGCGGCACTGGGCAGTGCGTCGGCGACGGACTGCACGGCGGCGGCGTCGCGGCCACCGACCAGCACGTGGTGCGTGTCGGCGAGGCGGCGGGCGATGGCGCGGCCGATGCCGCGGTTGGCGCCGGTGACCAGCGCGACGGGGCGGGTGCTCATGACCGGATCGTAGCCAAACCGAAAGATCGGCCGAAGGCCCTAGGCTGGCCGGGTGACCGCTCGTTCCCTCGTGCCGCTGGCGATCGCCGGGCTGCTGCTGGCCGGCTGTTCCTCGTCTCCCGGGGCATCCGCCCCCAGTCCTTCGCTTTCGGCGGTGAGCGCCCCCGCCGGGGGTGCTGCGCTGCGCCAGCTCGGGCTGGTGCACGGCCCGCAGGACTTCTGGCTGCCCGCCCAGATCGAGGTCACCAGCCAGATCGACCAGCCCAATGTGGTCACCCTCACCATGCCGACGGCCCAGCGTGCACTCCTGGTGGGTTGGCTGCAGCAGGAGTTGCCGCCCGGTTGGACGGTGGACGGCGCCTCCGACGATTCCGTGCTCTTCCATGGAGGGCAGTGGCAGGGGGCCTTCACCTGTTCGACGACGACGTGCGCCGTGACCTTGCGCCACCAGGCCGGCCCCGCCTGAGCACCCGACTTGGTGCCCAGCCCGGCCTCGGGGTAGATTCTTGCCCATGCCATGCAAGTGCGAGATCATGACGGGCCACACCATGCCCGTTCTCGTGTGCGCCTGCATGATGCGCCGAATGTTCGGCTGACAACGCCTTTCGAACCTCACCTCGTCGTGGGTGGGCCCGGTTGAGCACAGCTCCCGGCGGTGTTGTCAGACAGTGCTGCAAGACTTCGTCCGAACTCCCTGCCCACTTCCGGGCCCCACACGAAAGACCGATCATGAACAAGACCCTCCGCACCCTCCTGGCCGGCGTGCTCGCCGTCCTCACGCTGGGACTGGCCGGCTGCGGCGCCGGGGCCGGCGCTGACACCGACAAGCCGCTGGTCATCCTGGCCGACGCAACCCCGCACAGCGAGATCCTGCAGCAGGCCGAGAAGCTGGGCCTGCTGGGCGACACCAAGATCGAGATCAAGACCATCGTCGGTGACATCGATGCCAACCAGCTCGTCCAGAGCGGCGACGTCGATGCCAACTACTTCCAGCACAAGCCCTACCTGGAGACGTGGAAGAGCCAGAAGGGCGTCGACGACCTGGTGGGCGTCGCGAATGTGCACATCGAGCCCCTGGGCCTGTACTCCAAGAAGGTCAAGGACCTCAAGGCAGTCCCCAGCGGTGCGACCATCGCCATTCCTGCCGATCCGTCGAACCTGGTCCGTGCGCTCTTCCTGCTGCAGCAGGCCGACCTGCTGACGCTGGACGTCAAGCCCACCGACGCCAATGTGGACTACTCGCAGATCACCACCAAGAACATCACCGCGAACCCGAACAAGCTGAAGTTCATCCAGATCGATCGTCCGCAGCTGGCCGCCACGCTGGACGACGCAAAGGTGGACCTGAGCATCATCAACGGCAATTACGCCCTGGAGGCTGGCCTGAAGCCCAAGACCGACTCCTTGGCGCTCGAGTCGGCCGACGAGAACCCCTACACCAACCTGTTGGTGGTCAAGAGCGACAAGAAGGACGACCCGCGCGTGCAGAAGCTGGCCGAGGCGCTGCAGAGCAAGGAGATCCAGGACTGGATCAACAGCAATTTCGAGGGCTCCGTCCTGCCTGCCGGAAAGTGACCCGATGATCGAGTTCACCAGTGTCACCAAGGTCTACGACGGGCGCGGCAAGAGCGCCGCGCCCGTCGTGGCGCTGGATGACGTCAACCTGCGGGTGGAGCCCGGCCAGATCTTCGGCATCCTGGGCCGTTCCGGCGCCGGGAAGACGACTCTGCTGCGCTGCCTGAACCACCTGGAGCCAGTCACCAGCGGCACCATCACGGTCAACGGCACCGACTGGACCTCGCTGACGGACAAGCAGTTGCGCAGCGCACGTCGGCAGATGGGCACGATCTTCCAGCACTTCAACCTGCTGGGTTCGCGGACCGTCGCTGACAATGTCGCCTTCGGCCTGGAGATCGCCGGGCAGAAGAAGGACGTCATCGTGCCCCGGGTTGCGGAGCTGCTGGAGCTGGTGGGTCTGCCGGACAAGGCATCGGCCTATCCCTCCCAGCTGTCCGGCGGTCAGAAGCAGCGCGTCGGCATCGCCCGGGCGCTGGCCACCGACCCGTCGGTGCTGCTGATGGACGAGGCCACCAGCGCGCTCGATCCGACGACAACCGAGCAGATCCTTGACCTGGTCAAGAGCCTGCGAGACCGGATGGGTCTCACGGTGCTGCTCATCACCCATGAGTCGGACGTCGTGCGCCGCATCTGCGACGGAGCGGCCCTGATGCAGGACGGCCGTGTTGTGGAGCAGGGCAGGCTGCTGGACCTGGTGGCCGATCCTGACAGCCGGATTGCGGACCAGCTGATCCCCCTGGGGCGCGCGAACGAGGAGCTCACCGGCCCCTCGCAGCTGCTCAGCTTCGTCAATGAGGGCATCGGGGATCCGCTGCTGAGCCGCTTCACCCGCGAGACCGGGATCGATGTCTCGATCCTGGGCGGTTCCGTGGAGCAGATCGCCGGCCACAAGGTGGGACGGCTGCGGGTCAGCTTCGATCACCCGCATGGAGATGTCGACGACGCCGTGATCCAGGACTGGTTCCGCGAGCATCAAGTGACGGTGAGCCGATGAACAAGACAAGCATTGCCGAGTCCCTTCCCGAACTGTGGGCCGCGCTGGGTGACACCGCCTGGATGGTCCTGCTGAGTTTCGTGGTCACCGTGGTCTTCGGGATCATCACCGGCGTCCTGCTGCGCCTGACCGATCACGACGGACTGCGCCCCCATCGCACCTTCAACCGGATCTTCGGCGCCATCGTGAACGTCTTTCGTTCGCTGCCCTTCCTGATCCTGCTGATTGCCGTGATTCCGTTCACCCGTTGGGTGGTGGGCACGGCCTATGGCCCGACGGCCGCCGTGGTGCCTTTGGCCATTGGCGCCATTCCCTTCTTCGGCCGCGTCGTGGAATCGGCGCTGCGCGAAGTGGCGCCGGGCAAGATCGAGGCAGCGCAGGTGATGGGCGCCAGCACCTGGCAGATCGTGCGCAAGGTCCTGCTGCCCGAGGCCATGTCACCGCTGGTCTCCGGAGCGACGCTCACGCTGGTGATGCTGATCGGCTACTCGGCGATGGCCGGCACGATCGGTGGCGGCGGCGTGGGTGACTTCGCCATCAAGTACGGCTACCAGCGCTTCAACACCCCGGTCTTGCTGGTCTCCGTCGTGGTGCTGATCATCATCGTCCAGCTGATCCAGTCCATCGGCGACGCCATCGTGCGCAGCATGGCCCACAAGCGGGGCTGAGACCGCGTCGAACCCACATCCCTGTGCCGGGCCCATCCCGGTGCAGGGATGTGTTGTCTCACCGTGCCGACGTCGGCAGGTTCCACATGGTGTGCCAGGCGACGCCCAGGTCGAAGAGCATCTGTCGCAGCAGGGGCAGGGAGATGCCCACCACGTTGTAGGGGTCTCCGTCGATTCGGGTGATGAAGGCACCGCCCAGCCCGTCGATGGCGAAGCCACCCGCGACGCGAACCGGCTCGCCGGTGGCCACATAGGCATCGATCTCCGCGTCGGTCAGGTCCGCGAACTTCACGATGGTGGTGGCGACGCGGTTCACCTGGCGCAGTTGTCCGTCGCGGTTGACCACCACATGGTGTCCCGTGTGCAGCAGGGCGGTGCGGCCGCGCATTCGGCGCCACAGCTCCACGGCAGCGGCCTCATCGGCCGGCTTGCCCCAGGCGCGCTGGTCCAGTTCGAGCATGGAGTCGCACGCCACCATGGCCCATGGAGCCTCACGGTGGTGCAACTGCTCCAGCACGGTGGTGGCCTTCAACCGAGCCAGCTCGGCGGTGAGGGAACTCGGTCCCGCAGCGGTGACGGATGACTCGTCGGCGTCCGGGACGAGGACCTCGGGGTCGATGCCGGCACCGCGAAGCGTCTGGAGCCGGGCGGGGGAGGAACTGGCGAGAATGAGCTGCACGCCCCCAGCCTAGGGGCTGGAGGCGTGCAGTGGCTCAGATGACGGCTGGTCTCACTTCTTGCCGAGCAGACCGCCCAGGATCTGGCTGACGATGTCGCCGCCATTGGCCTGCGCCTGCTGGGTGGTGGCCTGCGCCTGGCTGGGGTCGAAGGGGTTGTTCGCCGGCGCTGCATTGCCGCCGAGCACGCTGCCCAGCACCTGCGACAGCACGCCACCAAGAACACCTGCGTTGGCATTCGTGCCGGCCTGCTGGCCCGCGCCACCCAGCACCTGGCCAAGGATGTTCCCGGCCATGCTGTTGCTGCCGCCCAGCTGCTTGGCCAGGTAGTTGAGGACGATCGGCGCCAGGATCGGCAGGAGCTTCTTCACCAGCAGGGTGCTCACACCCACCTGGGCGCTCAGGGCCTGGGCGACGCCCTCGGACTGGTTGCCGAAGACGTGGCCGAGGATCTTCTCACCGTCATTGGTGTCCACGGCCTCGAGCTTGACCGGCTCGTTCTCCTGGAGCAGCTCGCTCTCCTGGTGCTGCTGGAGGGCGCTGGCCAGCGAGAGCTCGCCCTCCGGGCTCTGCGCATTCTGGGTCAGGCCGCCCAGGATGCTGGTGACGGCAGGGGCCGCTGCCTTCTCGACCTCGGCCGGGTCCTCGCCAAGCTGCTGGGCAAGCTGCTCGATGGGCAGGGCGGCGAGGATGTCGTTCAGAGCACTCATGTTTCGGAATCCTTTCAAAGGGTGCACGACAACAGTGGCACACGCGGAGCCCGGGGCAGCGGATTTTCGTCTATGGGCGGACATGCTTCAGCTCCCGCCAACCAGTCTTCAGGATTGCTGGTTGCGCGGGAGCTGGAGCAGCTGTGTCACGGACGAGCGCTGTACCGCCAGGCCTCACGGCCGTGCGTCGGCATGCGCCGCATCACGCGCGTGTAGGACTTCCACCCACCGGCCAACGGGCGGTCGTCGGATTCCTCCACCGGCCCGGACGGAGCCATGGCAGCCATCAGCGCGGTGATGACGGCCGCGGTCTCGGCGTCGTCCGGGTTGCCGCCGGTCACCTCGATGGTGAGGGGCGCCTGCGGGGTGGTCTCGGTCTCGTTCTCGCTCATCTGTCTGCTCCCGTCACAGCGGAATGTTGCCGTGCTTCTTCGGGGGCAGCACCTCGCGCTTGGTGCGCAGCAGGCGCAGCACCCGGATGACCTCGGCCCGGGTCTCGTGCGGGTAGATGATCTGGTCGACGTAGCCGCGCTCGGACGCCACATAGGGGTTGGCGAGCTCGTTGTTGTAGTCGTCGATCAGTTCCTTGCGACGGGCCTGCTTGGCAGCCTCGTCCTCGATCGCCGCCAGCTCCTTCTTGTAGAGGATGTCGACGGCGCCCTCGGCACCCATCACCGCAATCTGGGCGGTGGGCCAGGCCAGGTTGATGTCGGCACCCAGGTGCTTGGAGCCCATGACGTCGTAGGCGCCGCCGTAGGCCTTGCGGGTGATGACGGTGAGCAGCGGGACCGTCGCCTCGGCGTAGGCGTAGATCAGCTTGGCGCCGCGCCGGATGATGCCCTGGTGCTCCTGGTCGACGCCGGGCAGGAAGCCCGGGGTGTCGACGAAGGTGAGGACCGGGATGTTGAAGCAGTCACAGGTCCGCACGAAGCGGGCGGCCTTCTCCGAGGCGTCGATGTCCAGGCAGCCGGCGAACTGCATCGGCTGGTTGGCGACGACACCGATGGAACGACCCTCGATGCGTCCGAAGCCGCAGATGATGTTCTGCGCAAACAGCGGCTGGACTTCGAGGAATTCGTCGTCGTCGAGGACGGTGCGGATGACCTCGCGCATGTCGTACGGCTGGTTCGGGGAGTCCGGGATCAGCGTCGTCAGCTTGCGGTCGTGGTCCGTGATCGTCAGGTCCACCTCTTCGTCGTCGAAGATCGGCGGGTCCTCAAGGTTGTTCTGCGGCAGGTAGCTGAGGAGCTCACGCACGTACTCCAGCGCGTCATTCTCGTCGGCCGCCAGGTAGTGGGCATTGCCCGACTTGGTGTTGTGCGTGCGGGCGCCACCCAGTTCCTCGAGCGAGACGTCCTCGCCCGTCACGGTCTTGATGACCGCCGGGCCGGTGATGAACATCTGCGAGGTCTTGTCCACCATGATGGTGAAGTCGGTCAGGGCGGGGGAGTACACGTGGCCACCGGCTGCGGCACCCATGATCAGGCTGATCTGCGGAATGACGCCGGAGGCGTGGGTATTGCGTCGGAAGATCTCGCCGTAGAGACCGAGCGAGACGACGCCCTCCTGGATACGGGCGCCGCCGCCCTCGTTGATGCCGATCAGCGGAACACCGGTCTTGATCGCGAAGTCGATGATCTTGACGATCTTCTCGCCGTAGACCTGGCCGAGTGCGCCACCGAAGATGGCCACGTCCTGGCTGAAGACACAGACCGGGCGGCCATTGATGGCACCCACGCCGACGATGACACCATCGCCGTACGGTCGCTTCTTCTCCAGGCCGAAGGCCGTGGAACGGTGACGAGAGAACTCGTCCAGCTCGGCGAAGGTACCTTCGTCGAGCAGCGCGAGAACTCGCTCGCGTGCAGTCATCTTGCCCTTGGCATGCTGCTTCTCGACGGCCGCGGGCGATGCGGCATTGACAGCGGCGTCAATGCGGCGGCCCAGATCGGCGATCTTTCCAGCGGTGGTGTGGATGTCGATCTCCATGAGGCGACCCTAGCGGGAAATGGGCCAGCCCGCAGCGACAAGATGGGCAATTCCATCCCTCGGGACTAGCGTGGACTGCATGCCGGCCACCGAACCTCTCGATCTCGACAGACTGCGTGAACTGCTGGGGCACACGCCCCTGTGGAGCGACATCCGCTGGGTCCCCAGCACGGGCAGCACCAATGCCGACCTCGCCGCCCTGGCGCGCACCAGCGAGCTGTCCGGTGTGGTGTTGGTGAGCGAGGAGCAGACGGCAGGCCGGGGTCGATTCGAGCGGCGCTGGGAGACGCCGGCCGGGGCGGCGCTGGCCTACTCCCTGCTGCTGCGTCCCGAGCGCCCGGCGCTGGACTGGGGCTGGCTCTCGCTGCTGGCGGGCATGTCTGTGGCGACAGGGGTGGAACGAGCCACCGGTGCGGCCCCCGGCCGGGTGGAGCTGAAGTGGCCCAATGACGTCCTGGTGGACGGCCGCAAGCTGTGTGGCATCCTCTCCGAGCGGGTGGAGACGGCTCCGGGCCGCGCGGCCGCCGTGGTGGGCGTCGGGATCAATGTCTCCCTGTCCGCCGATGAGCTGCCCGTGCCCACCGCCACCTCACTGGCCCTGGCCGGGCTGGCCCAGGACAAGGCTGCCGTGCTCGCCGAGATCCTGAGGGAGTTCGCGCGTCTGTTCGAGCTGTGGGAGCGCGACGGGCAGGTGCACGACGAGTACGAGGCACGGTGTGCCTCGGTCGGTGCGCCGCTGCGCGTGATCCTCGATGAGCAGACCACCGTCCTGGGTATCGGCCACAGCGTCGACGAGTGGGGGCGGCTGGTGGTGCGTACCGAGCAGGGCCTGCAGGCCTTCAGCGCGGGCGACGTCTTCCACCTGCGCCTGCAGGGCTGACCGGGCTCGCAGGGCTGACCGGGCTCGCAGGGCTGACCGGGCTCGTCAGTCGCGCCACTCCTGGTCCACACTGCGGTGGACGCCAGGGTTGGGGACCTCGTGGATGAGCTGCGAGATCATCTCGTGCACCCGAGTGACGTCCGGTACGTCGCGCATCCAGACAGGTTCCTCGGCGGCGGTGGTGAGCTTCAGGGTTCCGCAACCCAGCATCCGGTCCAGGACGCCACGTTCGCTCGAGATGTCGTTGACCCGGGTCAACGGCAGGGCGTGACTGGTCCGGGTCAGGATGCCCTGCTGGTGCACCAGACGACGGGTGGTCAGGGTCCACGTGTTGCTCCACCACCTGGCCAGTGGCAGGAAGCACCACCAGACGAGCAGTACCAGGGCCAGCGCGAGACTGGCCCACACCGTCCACGGCCTGCCCTGCTGGGGAAGCAGGGCCACTGCGGCGCCGATGCCAGCCGCGAGCAGCAGGAAGGCCAGGGTCGGCCACACGAGGGCCACCGGGTGCGTGTGCATCCGGCGGATGACCTGCTCGTCGGGACCCGAGGAGGGGAATGGGCCGGACGCGGGGAGTGGATCGGGGCGTGCCATGGGGCAAGGGTAGGTCGGAAAGAGGAGCAGGCCGGGGAGGCGGGCGCGCGGGCGAATTCTTGGAATCAGGTGAATTCTTGGAATCAGGCAAGAACTTCCTCAGGAAGTGGTCAGTGGTCCGCAGATCCGCAGGCTACGATCATCCCGGTCACCCACGGGGGTGTGCCCTCGGGGATGCAAGGAGATCGCCATGTGGCGTACTGGTTCCGCTCATCGCAGGACGGGTGCTGGCGTCAGCGCCCTCGCCCTGGCCGCATCGATCGCCGTCTGGGGCGGCACCACGGCAGCCAACGCGGTCAGCCCGTGCGATGGTCTGGGCAGTGAGCTCTACCAGCAGATCAACAACACCTCCGGCACCAGCCTGGTCACTGCGTGGAAGAGCGAGTTCGAGCTTGCCTCCCAGTACAACTTCAGCCAGGTCGGTGCGATCGGCAAGGTCTCGCAGCGTCCCGCCGAGGGCCTGGTTCCCGTGCACCGGCTGACACTCAAGGGCGACTTCGTGACCGCACCTGCCCCGGACCTGCAGTCCTGGCTGGACCGCGGATATGTGGACAATGGCATCTACTTCCACGCTGCACCGGCCTCGGCCAGCTGTGGTGTGGCGGTCCACCGCGTCGTGCGCAAGGGCATCCACCGTGAGGTGCTGGCCCAGGACGTGGCGGCCCTGGTGGGCCAGGGATGGATCGATGTCGGGGTGAAGTATCGCGCGGCGTCGGTGGATGCGCCCGTCTCCGGTCAGCTGCCCGGCAGCCCGGCCCCGGCGCCCGCCCCCACCCAGGAGGCCGAGCCCACTCGCGCCCCGGAGCCCGTCACGGCCCCTGCTCCCGCGCCGGCCCCTGCACCTGCGCTGGGCGATGCCGACGCCGATGGCCGGTTCGGCTTTGCGGTGATCCCCGACGTGCAGGACGAGACCACCAATGCCGGTGCTCCCCGCACCGTCGCGCGCAACAAGTGGCTCGTCCAGCGCAAGGGTGCCGCTGACCTGGACCTGCGCGCCGTCCTGCAGGTGGGTGACCTGGTGAACTGGGACACCCCCACCCATGACCAGTACGTCAATGCCTCCGGTGCCATGAAGGTGCTTGAGGACAACGGGCTGCCGTGGGTTGGCGCGATCGGCAATCACGACGGCCAGGCCACGGGGGAGGGCGGCTCGGCCCGTCCCGGCGTCGACACCCGCGTCGCGCTGCGTGACACCACCGTGTACAACCGCTACTTCGACGCCAGCCGCTTCCGCCTGCGCACCGCTTCCGCTGACAACACGCAGGACACGTCGGTGCACACCTTCGAGGCCGGCGGTCTGAAGTGGATGGTGGTCTCGCTGGAAGTGTGGCCCCGTCAGGAGAAGCTCGACTGGGCCAAGCAACAGGTGGCCGCCCACCCGGACCACAATGTGATCCTCCTGACCCACAGTTACCTGGACTGGAATGGTTCGGTCGCCAGCGGCAATGACGGCTACGGCGCCCTGCCGGCCACGGCGATCCGTGACCAGCTGGTCTCCCAGTATCCCAATGTGAAGATGGTCTTCAGTGGCCATCTGGGCCTGGGGCAGACCATGGTGCAGGACTTCGGCACCCATCGCGTGGTGGCGATGCTGCAGAACTACGACAACTTCCATGACACGATGACCCGGCTGGTCCAGGTGGACGCCAAGGCCAACACCATCACCCACAGCTACCGCTCCGCCACCACGGACCGGGTCGTGACCGGTGACACCACCATCGACCAGATGGCCTGGGTGCGGTGACGCGATAGGGTTTCGCGCGTGACACGTCCCTACACCATCGGCATCGTCGGAGGCGGACAGCTCGCCCGGATGATGCACCAGGCTTCCATCGGGCTCGGCGTCCGCGTCAGGCTGCTGGCAGAAGGCCCCGACGTCTCCGCCGCCCAGGTGGTGCGAGACGTCACCGTCGGCGACTACACCGACCGCGAACAGCTGCTGGCCTTCGCCAGCGGCTGCGACGTGATCACCTTCGACCACGAGCACGTGCCGGTGCACCTGCTGCGCGCCGTCGAGGAGGCCGGTGTGGCAGTGCGGCCGGGCCCCGACGCGCTGGTGCACGCCCAGGACAAGGCAGTCATGCGCGCTCGCATGGCCGCGCTGGGCATGCCCAATCCCCAGTTCGAGGTGTGCGAGCGAGCCGAGCAGTTGGTGGCCTTCGGCGAGCGGACCGGTTGGCCCGTCATCGCCAAGATCTCCCGCGGTGGGTATGACGGCAAGGGCGTGTGGAAGATCGACGGCCCCGGCCAGGCGGCCGAACCCTTCGAGGTGATCCGGCAGGCCGGCAGCACCGTGGACGGTGGCACCATCAGCCGCGAGGGCGTGGTGATCGTCGCCGAGGAGTTCGTCGCCTTCACCAGGGAACTGTCCTGCGTCGTGGCGCGATCCCCGCAGGGCCAGGCCGTCGCCTACCCCGTGACCGAGACCGTCCAGACCGGCGGGATCTGCACCGAGACCATCAGCCCGGCCCCCGGCCTGTCCGATGACCAGGCCAGCGAGCTGCAACACCTGGCGCTGCGCATCGCCGGGGAACTCGGTGTGGTGGGGCTACTGGCCGTGGAGCTGATGCAGCGCCAGGACGGCTCCGTGGTGGTCAACGAGTTGGCCATGCGCCCGCACAACACCGCCCACTGGACGATCGACGGGGCCGCCACCAGCCAGTTCGAGAACCATCTGCGGGCCGTACTCGACCTGCCTCTGGGCGATCCTGGTCTGAACGCCCAGCACGTCGTGATGACCAATGTGCTCGGCGGCTCCGAGGAGGACCTGACCGGAGCCCTGCAGCACGTCTTCGCCCGGGACCGCCGGATCCGCGTCCACCTCTACGGCAAGGACGTGAAGCCCGGTCGCAAGGTGGGGCACGTGACCGCCACCGGCGCTGACCTGGCCGAGGTCACCAAGCGCGCCCGGCACGCCGCCGGCTACCTGATGGGAGATCCCAATGCCTGAGACCGAGAACCAGCCCCTGGTCGGCATCGTGATGGGCAGCGATTCCGACTGGCCCACCATGGAGGCCGCCACCACGGCACTCGACGAGTTCGGCATCGGCTGGGAGGCCGACGTGGTCAGCGCCCACCGGATGCCGGAGGACATGGTGCGCTACGGCCGCGAGGCCCACACCCGGGGGCTGCGCTGCATCATCGCCGGGGCCGGGGGAGCGGCCCACCTGCCGGGCATGCTGGCCTCGCTGACGCCGCTGCCAGTCATCGGTGTCCCCGTGCCGCTGAAATACCTCGACGGGATGGACTCGCTGCTCAGCATCGTGCAGATGCCGGCTGGTGTTCCCGTCGCCACCGTGAGCATCGGCAATGCCCGAAATGCCGGTCTGCTGGCGGCTCGGATGATCGCCGCTGGTGACGCGGAGCTGACCCGCAGGATGCTGGACTTCCAGGCGAGTCTGCGCGACGTCGCGCTCGCCAAGGGTGAGAAGGTGCGCGAGCACAACCGCTGAGGCCCCGGCGAGGACCCCAGCGGTGTGAACTCACACCACGTCACGTCGTCGGAAGGCGAGCCAGCCGAGCACCATGGTGACCACCGACAGGCCACCCAGCCAGAGGATCGAATCGCTGCGTGTGAGGGTGTACGCGATCTGTCGGCAACTGTCCCGGTTCACCGTGCAGTCCATCAACCAGTAGGTGTGCGTTCCGTCGAACCAGGCCGAGAGGTGCTGGACCAGCCCGATCCGGTGCAGTCCAGCGAAGGAGCCATTGGTGAGGTAGAAGGTGGAGACCAGCGCATAGCCCGCGATGGTGGCCACCACGGCCACGGTGTGCCGGGTGAGGAAGGCCAGCCCCGCGGCCGCCATGGCCGCCAGCGGGACGATCGCCAGCACTCGCAGCATCTGCGCCGCCAGGTGGGCCTCCTGCGCGCCGGTGAGGTCATTGGTCATGCGGGCCAGTCTGGCCACCAGACCGAATCCGGCCAGGTCCAGCGCACAGAAGACCAGCGAGACCAGCAGCGCCCCCAACCCGACGGCCAGCAACTTCGATGCCACGACGGAGGTGCGTCTGGGTTCCACCACCAGCCAGGTACCCATCGCGCGGGTGGTGAACTCCGCTGCGACGAAGCTGGCCGCCACCAGCATGCTCGCCGCCAGCAGTGTGATCGTCGTGAAGTAGTGCATCCCCAGCACCGGTCCAGAGACGGTGCGCGGCGCGAACCGGTAGGACTGCTGCTGCGGGCCCAGATCGGTGCAGCGCATCGGTTCGGAGCCCTGCATGCCCAGAACCTCGTTCTCCCTCTCGCACTGCTCGATGATCCCGGGGCCGTCCACCTTCCACTGTTCGACGGCCCGTTGATAGGCCTGGGCCATGTCCTGGCGCTGCTGTTCGGTGGGCGGTTTGCTGTCCTGGTACAGGGCAAGGCCCACCACGAGATGTCCCAGCAGGAGCAGCGCCAGGGTGACCCGGGTCAGGCGGCGGTGCCATAGGCGGCGCAGCTCCACGGCGACCAGTCGCGTCATCTCAGTTCTCCTCGGGTTTGTGGGACAGGGTGTTCGTGCGGGCCACCACGGGAGTCAGCGGGGGCAGGACGATGCCGCGTTCGGAGGCTGGACGCAGCCCCGATGCGTCGGTGAGCTCCAGGTAGACCGACTCCAGGTCACGTCGGGAGGCCACCAGTTCGCGCAGGAAGAGATCGTGCTGGGCCAGCAGGCGGGTGATCCGGGCAGGATCCGCAGCGCCCTCGACGAGCAGCGCCGGGCCGTCCAGGGTCACCTGCAGCCCGTCGGCGACGAGCAGCTGGGCTGCCCGGGTGGCATCGTCCACCTGGACCCGCATGCGACTGGCGCGGTTTCCCAGGAGTTCCACGACAGGACCGGAGGCCAGTACCCGGCCCCTGCCGATGATGCTGACCGTGTCGGCCACCTGCTCCACCTCGGACAGGATGTGGGAGCTCACCAGCACGGTGCGCCCTTCACGGCCCAACTCCCGGATCGTCTCCCGCACCTCGTGGATGCCGGCAGGGTCCAGCCCATTGGTTGGCTCATCGAAGATCAGCAGCTCGGGGTCCTTGAGCAGGGTGGCGGCAACGGCCAGGCGCTGCTGCATGCCCAGGCTGTAGGTGCGATAGGGGTCGTCGGCGCGCTCCTGCAGCCCCACCTGGTCCAGGACCTTGTGCACCCGACGCGGATCGGTTCCGGTGGCGCCTGCTGCCAGCTCCAGACTGAGCCGGCCGGAGAAGTTCGGGAAGAAGCGTGGACGTTCCACGACGGCCCCGATCCGGCTGATCACCGCCGGCAGGTCCTGGGGGATGGGGTGGTCGAGCACCCGGATGCTTCCCTCGTCGGGACGAGCGAGCCCCAGCAGCATGCGGATCGTGGTGGTCTTGCCGGAGCCATTCGGCCCCAGGAATCCGTGCACCCCGCCGCGGGGGACCTCCAGGTCCAGACCCTCGACCGCGACGCGTCGGCCCCTGGGGCTGCGATAGCTCTTGCGCAGCCCCTTCGTCTGGATGGCAAGCATCTCGGCCATCGTCATCCTCCCGTCTGTCTCGGGCCCGGTGGGGCCCGTGACGCAACGCTAGGAGTGACCCGGTGGCTCTGTCAGCCGTCTGGCGCACGGCCACGACCGTGGTCGTAGCAGGTGTGGTCAGCGGAGGTACTTCTCCATGCCATCGGTATCGCCGGAGGCCAGCTGGCCGAACATCTCGCCTGCCAGCTGCTCGTCCCAGATCACGGAGGAGCCGGCGGCAGTGTTGGCATGGTCGCTGCTGAGCGGGACGGTCAGGGTCAGACCCTTTCCGCTGGCGATCCGGCGGAAGGAATTGGCGGCGATGGCCATGTCAGCGGGGCCCGTGGACTGGCCGCGCAGCACCGACTCGCCCACGGCCATGTTGAGCTTCCAGTACCGCACCGGGTTGACGAAGGTCCAGGGGCTGACGGCCTCCTTGACGATGGCTGACATCATCTCGCGCTGGCGTTCCACGCGGCCCAGGTCTCCCCGGGGATCGGCCTTGCGCATCCGGACATAGCCGAGCGCCTGCGTACCGCTGAGGTTCTGGCATCCCGCGGGCAGGTCGGTGTGGGAGTCACGATCCTGCATGGGCTCGTCGAGGCACATCTCGACGCCGCCCACTGCGTCGACGACATTGGCGAAGCCGTCGAAACCGACCTCCAGGTAGCTGTCCACCCGCAGGCCGGTGTCCTGTTCGACGGCTGCGACCAGCAGGTCGGGGCCGCCCAGGGCGTAGGCGGCATTGAGCTTGTCACGGCCGTGGCCGGGGATGTCCACATACGAGTCCCGCGGCAGGCTCACGAGCACCGGCTGGCCGATCGTGGGCGTGTACAGCAGCATCATGGTGTCGGTGCGCTTGCCCACCTCGGTGCCCGTGCCCAATTCGGCCTGCTGCTCGGCGGAGAGGTTCTCCCGGGCATCCGAACCGACGAGCAGGGTGGTGGTGCCCGGCTGGTTGCCGGGGCGACTGCCCTCGGGGCGTTCGTCGACCTTGCCGGCGGTGGTCAGGGCGACGATCGGCACCGCGATCAACCACACGATCCAGGCCAACAGTGCCAGCACGATCCATCGCAGCACGCCACCGCGACGCCGCGGGCGTGGGGCGCGGGTACGGACGCTTGATCTGGGGGTCGGCTGGGGGCTGGGCGCTGGCTGGGGACGCGGCGCGGGCTGGGGACGCGGCGCGGGGGCAGCGGCGGCTGGCGCCGGCCGACGTCGCGGCGTCTGGTCGGCCAGACTGCGCGATCGGGGCTCGGCGGGCGCGGCCGGGAACTCATCCTCCGAGTGGATCACCCGCCGCGGGGCCTCCTCTTCCTCGGCCTCCTGGGCTGCCTGCGCTCCCGCGCTGGCGGCCTGGATGCGGCGACGCTCCAATTCTTCCAGTTCAGCGGAGTCCATCACGCACGTCTGGTCGGCGCTGGGGCGCTCGGCTCCGTAGAGCCAGTCCAGATCAGCCTGTCGCCGGGCCTCGTCACGTGAATCCATGGCGTCCACGGTACCCACCCACATGGATGGATCGCACTCTCCGGGCGACGGCGAGTTGGTCGTGAGTGGTGCAGGCGGGCTGGAAGAATGGCCCCCATGACTGCTCCCGACGCACCCGACGACATGACGGCCGCGCCCGCGGCGCGTTCGACGCGCGAGCCGGTCAGCGTGGTCATGCCGGTGCTGAACGAGGAGAAGCACCTGGCCAGCTCGGTCGCCGGCGTCCTGGCACAGGACCATCCGATGGAGATCATCCTGGCCGTCGGGCCCAGCAGCGACCGTACCGAGGAGATCGCGCGAGAACTCGCCGCCGCCGACGATCGAATCTGCGTGGTGCCCAATCCCACCGGCACCACGCCCGATGCCTTGAATCTGGGCATCGCCGCCAGCCACCACGACGTCATCGTCCGGGTGGATGCACACGGCGAACTGGCTCCCGGCTACATCCACCGGGCCGTGGAACTGCTGCAGAGCACGGGGGCTGCGAATGTGGGTGGCCACATGGCGGCCCGTGGCACGACGCCCTTCGAGAAGGCCGTCGCGGTGGCCTACACCTCACCCATCGGTCTGGGCGGGGGAAGTTTCCACCTGGAGAACTCCCCGGAGGGCCCAGCCGAGACGGTCTTCCTGGGGGTCTTTCGACGTGAGGCGCTCTTGGCCGTGGGTGGCTATGACCCGTCGCTGCTGCGCGCGCAGGACTGGGACCTGAACTACCGGCTGCGCAAGAGCGGCCGGACCGTGTGGTTCTCGCCGGAGCTGGAGGTGACCTACCGCCCGCGGTCCAGCACACGGGCGCTGGCCAAGCAGTTCTTCCGCACGGGCCAGTGGCGACGCGAGGTGATGCGTCGCAATCCCGACACGATCAGCCCCCGCTACCTCGCACCGCCGCTGGCCGTGCTGGCGATCGGATCGGGAACCGTGGCTGGCCTTGCGGGGCTCCTTCTGGGCCGACGCAGCCTCCAGGTCGGGCTGCTGGCGCCGCTCGGCTATCTGGGGGCCGTCAGCGGCGCGTCGGCCGTGATGCGACGCCCGATGGAGGCGCAGGTGCGCGTGCGTCTGCCGCTGGTGCTGACCGTCATGCACATGGCCTGGGGAGCCGGCGCGCTCGTCGGTCTGCCGGCAGAGCTGCGCGGCACGGAAGCGCCCGACGAGCGGCGCTGAACCGGCTCAGATCCCGGTGCAGAAGTCCTGTAGCAGGGCTCCGACCCGGGCGGGATCCTCCAGCGGAGCCAGGTGACCCACTCCGTCGAGGACCTCGAGACGCCCGTTCTCGACGCCGCTGCTGATCTGCTGCATCGCCTCCGGCGGGCTCACCGGATCGTCCGCGCCACAGATGCACAGCACCGGCTGGCTGATCGCTGCCAACTCAGGGCGAACGTCGTACTGCGCCAGTGCCTCGCAGAGGCGGGCATAGCTGGCCACCTCGACGTCGGCGATCTCGGCCGCAACGCGGCGGCTGGCCTGGGTGGGCTCGGCGGTGATGTGGGCGCCGAACCACCGGCCGGGGGAGGACTCGGCGATCGGCCGCATACCCTTCTCGCGCACCATGGCGGCACGCTCGAGCCAGTTCTGGGGATCGCCGAAGACGGGGCTGCTGCAGGCGACGATGCCAGCGCGAACCCGCTGCGGGTGGTCGAGCAGCAGGCGCAGGGTCACCGCGCCACCGATCGAGTCACCCGCGTGGATGAAGGGGGCGGTGGCGTCCAGGCCGGACTCGGCATCCAGCGTGTCGAGCACCGCGGTGGCCAGCTCGGCCACGGTGAGACTGTCGTGGTGGGCAGGGCTCTTGCCGTGGCCCGGCAGGTCCCAGCCAACCACGTGGAATCCTTCGAGGGCAGGAACAGCCTCACCCCACAATCGTCCAACCGCGGTGGCCAGGGAGGGACCGACGACCACGAGCGGGTCACCGGCCTGTCCGGCCAGGGTGGACAGGACGAGAGTGGGGCGAGGGCTGTTCATGCTGTCTTCCTTGTCTTTCGTTCTACCTGGTCCTGCGTGCCGTCAGGACCTACTTGATGTCCGACGGGTGCTTGGCGAGCGGGGTGACCTCGATGTCCATGTACTTGAACAGCGGGAGACCCCACAGCACCTCGTGCAGCTGGTCGTGCGACTCGACATTGAAGATCGAGTAGTTCGAGTACTGGCCGGGAATGCGCCAGATCTCGGGCCACACGCCGTCACGCTGGAGCTGCTGGGAGTACGCCTTCTCCTTCGCGATGGTCTCGTCCCGCAGCTGCGGATCGAGGTCGAGAGGGATGTTGACGTCCATCTTGACCAGGTAGAGCATCAGGCCTTCTTCTCCGGGTCGAGGACGAAGCCGTACTCAACGGTCCACTGGCCATTGCCCTGGTCCTGGGGGTCCAGGATGAGCTCGGGCTTGACGGCGCTGGCGATGTCATCGTCATTGTGCTCGTCGCCGGGGAAGTAGAGCTGCGCGGTGAGCAGCTCGTGGCCCGGGGCGGAGACCTTGACGTGCAGGTGGGCGGGACGCCATGCGTGCCAGCCAGCGGCGGCGATCAGCTTGCCGCAAGCACCGTCGGTGGGGATCATGTACGGAGCCGGCTTGATCGTGTGGATCTCGAAGGAGCCGTCCTCCTTGACCGGGAAGGTGCCACGCAGGTTCCACTCGGGCTGGCCGGGGGCGAACTGCGAGTAGAAGCCGAGCGAATCGGCGTGCCACAGCTCCACCTTGGCGTCGGTCAGCGGGCTGCCGTCGGTGCTGGTGACCTTGCCGGTCCAGGTCATGCGGTCGCCGGGCTCGTCGTCGCGCATCGGGATCTTGCCGTCGGCGCAGACCGGTGCGTTCGGAACGTAGTAGGGGCCCTCGATGGAGCCCTTGTTGCCCTCGCGGTGCTCGGTGGCAACGTCCTCGACGGCGTGCTCGACCCAGACGTCCAGGAAGAGCGGCCACTCGCCATCAGCGCCCACCTGGATGAGCCATGCCTTCAGGGCGTTGTACTCGGCGTAGGTGACCTTCTCCTCGCGGACGGTGTTGTTGATCTCGTTGATGATGCGCGAGGCGAGCTTGTCGACGCGCTCCTTCGGGACGTCCTTGACGGCCTCGTAGGCGGCCTTGTCGTGCTGGAAGTTCTCGGTGGCCTTGGTGCCAGCACCAACAGCGGTGCCCTTCGACTCTTCCTCGAGGTACTGCGACATTGCGGTGTCCTTTCGTGTGGGCGGTACTACTTGTCGGTTCGGTAGTGGTTCAGCTTGTCGGTGTCGATCTCGACACCGAGCCCGGGGCCCTTCCGGATGGGAAGTTCGCCCCCCTGGATCTGCAACGGCTCCGTGAGGAGGTCGTCGCTCATGTCCAGGAAATTCGAGAGCTCACCGGCATGGCGGCTGGTGAGGCGGTGTGCGGCACCGAAGGTGACCGTCGCGATGCTGCCGAGCTGGGTGTCGATCTGGTTTCCCATCACGACCTCGACGCCGAGACCCTCGGCGAGGTGCAGGCAGCGCTGCGAACTGGTGAATCCGGTGCGCGCGGTCTTGATCGAGATCGCCGTGGCCGAGCCGCCCAGCAGCTCGCGGGTGATCTCGGCCGGGGTGGTGGCCGATTCGTCGGCGATGTAGGGAGCATCCACCTGACCCACCAGCCAGCGGCGACCCAGGACGTCGTCGGCCGGGTTGAGCTCTTCGGCGAAGGCCAGGTCCAGGTCCTGCATCATGCGCCAGGCGCGGGCGGACTCGGCGGCGCTCCAACCGCGGTTGCCGTCGACATAGAGGGTGATCTCGCTGCCGAAGTGCTCGCGCAGGGCGCGCACCACGTCGACGTCGAGCTCCACCGGGTGGCGGCCGACCTTCACCTTGAAGGTGCTGATGCCGTACAGGTCGCGCATCTTCTGCGCCTCCGCCACCATGGCGGCGGGCTCGTCGAAGCCGAGCATGTGGCTCACGCGCATCGAGTCGGCATAGCCGCCGAGCAGGTCACTGACGTTGGTCTGGAGTGTGTGGCCGATGGCATCCCAGATGGCGATGTCGATCGAGGACTTGGCGGCGGGATTGCCCACCGTGCGCTCCATGCGGGCCGCGTGCAGCTCGCGGGCGAACAGCGAGGTGCCGATCAGCGCGGGCGCGAAGATCTTCTCGATGACGGCGATGATGCCGTCCTGGGTCTCGCCGTAGGTGAAGGGCCGCGGCACGGCGTCGCCGATGCCGACCACGCCGTCGCTGGTGGTGACGCGCACCAGCACGTGGGTGGCGGCATGCACCTCACCGCTGGCGAACTTGAGGGGCTTGAGGTAGTCGATGGCGTACGGGATCGCCTCGATCGACGTGATCGTGGTCATGCGGTCTCCTGGATCTCGAGCCTGCGCACTGGAGCAAGCGGGGCGGTGTCCCGGGCGGCGAAGCCGTGCGCCTCGAGCGCGTCGAGGGCTCGGGCCAGGACGGGGGTGTGGTCGTCGACGCGGACGGCCAGCGACAGGTCGACGGTGGTGGCGTCCTCCACGGAGCGCATCACGACGCCCTGGGGACAGCCGGCCCGGGCCGAGGCGGGCAGCAGGGCGATGCCGAGGTCCGCTGCGACGAGGGCGAGCAGGGCGGCGGTGCCGGGTGCACGGTGGATGATGCGCGGGGCGAAGTCGGCACGGCGGCAGCTGGCCGCCATGGCCTCGTTCACACTGGACAGTTCCGCCGTGTAGGTGATGAACGGCTCGGTGGCCAGGTCCCTCATTTCGACGACCGGTTCGGGCACCAGGCGGTGTCCGGCCGGCAGTGCCAGCACCATCGGTTCGCGCAGCAGCGAACGGACCAGCAGTCGGTCCTCGTCGACGGGGCCGCGCAGGATGGCCAGGTCGATCCGGTCGTCCAACAGGGCGGTGACCTGCACGGGGGTCAGCATGTCGGCGTGGATGTCCAGGCCGACATCGGGCAGGGCCTCGCGCATGATGCGGGCCAGCACGGGCAGCTGGCTGTGGGCGCTGGTGCCGGTGAAGGCGACGCGCAGGATGCCGGTGGTGCCGCTGGCGACATTGCGGACGCGCTCGACGCTCTGGTCAAGTTCGGCCAGCAGGCGTCGCACGTCCGAGTGGAAGTACTCTCCGGCGGTGGTCAGCTCGACGCGACGAGTGGTACGTGTGAACAGTTCGACACCCAGCTCCTTCTCCAGGCGTCGCACGGCCTGCGAAAGGGCCGGCTGGGCCATGTGGAGGCGTTCCGCGGCTCGGCCGAAGTGGCAGGTCTGGGCCACCACGTCGAAGTAGCGAAGTTGCTTGAGTTCCACGGTTCACCTCCCTCGTTGGAGCTGTCATGACCAGATCCGGATCGTCCCGGCGTGGGTCAGTGGCTGATGAGACAACGCTAAGCTGCGGAACCCATAAACACAATGACGAAAGTGTGCTTGATTGATACGCGACGCTTATGAATCGACTCTGGGGTGGTCCTAGGCATTTGCCGGTGTGCTCGGGCATTCCTTGCATGGTGGAGTTGCGAACCAACGACCCCCCTCAGAGCTGCGGAGGAAGCAATGACCACCGATAATTTGGCGCGCATCGAGAAGGTGCTCGACCAGGCCGTGATCGATGATCCGGAGTCCGGCATCTACCGGGCGAACCGTTCGATCTTCACCGACGAGGAGATCTTCGAACTCGAGATGAAGCACATCTTCGAGGGCAACTGGGTCTACCTCGCCCACGAGAGCCAGGTTCCCGAGCCAGGCGACTACTTCACCACCTACATTGGCCGCCAGCCCGTCGTGATCACCCGCGACACGAAGGGCGAGCTGCACTGCCTGATCAATGCCTGTGCGCACCGCGGCGCGATGATCTGCCGTCGCAAGACCGACAACCGCAAGACCCTGACCTGCCCCTTCCACGGCTGGACCTTCCGCAATGACGGAACCCTGCTGAAGGTGAAGGATCCCGAGGGTGCCGGCTACCCGGACAGCTTCGACAAGGATGGCTCGCACAACATGACCAAGGTGGCTCGCTTCGACAGCTACCGCGGTTTCCTGTTCGGCAGCGTCAACCCCGACGTCGTGGAGCTGACCGAGCACCTGGGCGACGCCACCAAGGTGATCGACATGCTGGTGGACCAGTCGCCCGAGGGCCTCGAGGTGCTGCGCGGTGCCTCCACCTACACCTACGACGGCAACTGGAAGGTCCAGGCGGAGAATGGCGCCGACGGCTACCACGTGACCGCGACCCACTGGAACTACGCCGCCACCACCTCGCGACGCAACACCGGTGAGAGCGCCAACTCCACCAAGACCCTGGATGCGGGCCAGTGGGGCAAGTCGGGCGGCGGCTACTGGAGCTACCCGAATGGCCACCTGTGCCTGTGGACGTGGGCGGGCAACCCGCAGGACCGTCCGCTGTGGGACCGCATGGACGAGCTGAAGGAGAAGTACGGCGACGCCAAGGGCGAGTTCATGGTGAAGGGCTCGCGCAACCTGTGTGTGTACCCGAATGTCTACTTGATGGACCAGTTCTCCACCCAGATCCGTCACTTCCGCCCGATCTCGCCCGACAAGACCGAGGTCACCATCTACTGCATCGCCCCCAAGGGCGAGAGCGACGAGGCCCGCGCCTGGCGCATCCGTCAGTACGAGGACTTCTTCAACGCCTCCGGCATGGCCACCCCGGACGACCTGGAGGAGTTCCGATCCTGCCAGCTTACCTTCCAGGCCACCGCTGCGCCCTGGAATGACATGAGCCGCGGTGCCGAGCACTGGCTCACCGGCCCCGACGAGGTCGCCACCGCCCTGGACATGCCGAATGTCATCTCCGCGGGCGTCAAGAACGAGGACGAGGGTCTGTACCCGGTGCAGCACGGCTACTGGGTGGAGACGATGCGCAAGGCCGTCGAGCGCGAGGGCGCAGTGCAGGACTACCAGCAGGGCAAGCGTGGCGCCAAGAAGGGCAAGGAGGCCTGAGATGAGCGAGAAGACCATCAACCACCACCAGATCGAGCAGTTCCTCTACCGCGAGGCGCGCTACCTGGATGACCGCGAGTTCGAGAAGTGGCTCGAGTGCTATGCCGAGGACGTCGTCTTCTGGATGCCGGCCTGGGATGACCGCGACCTGCTCACGGAGGATCCGCAGCGCGAGGTCAGCCTGATCTTCTACCCGAACAAGGGCGGCCTCGAGGACCGCGTCTTCCGCATTCGCACCGAGCGCTCGTCGGCCACCTCCATCCCCGAGCCCCGGACCAGCCACAACATCAACAATGTTGAGGTCATCGAGCGTCGTGGGGACCTGGTGGACATCCGTTTCAACTGGCACACGATGTACTTCCGCTACAACACGGTGGACCCGTACTACGGGACGTCCTTCTACACCATCGACTTCTCGGGCGAATCGCCGCTGATCCGGCGCAAGACCGTGGTGCTGAAGAATGACTACATCCACCACGTGGTCGACGTGTACCACGTCTGATCGGGGGTTGACATGACGACCACCGAGAACGAGGTCCCCACCTACCAGGTGGCGTTGGCCTTCGAGGACGGCGTCAGCCGGTTCATCAAGGTCCGCGAGGACCAGACCGTCGCCGACGCCAGCTACCGACAGCGGATCAACATCCCGCTCGACTGCCGTGACGGTGCCTGCGGCACCTGCAAGGCCTTCTGCGAGTCGGGCGAGTACGACGGCGGCTACTACATCGACGACGCCCTCACCGAGGACGAGGCCGCCCAGGGCTATGTGCTGCCGTGCAGCATGAAGCCCAAGAGCGACCTGGTGCTGCAGATCGCGGGCACCTCGCAGATGGCCAAGGCCGGCGCCTCCAGCTGGAAGGGCCGCATCGTCGGTCTGGAGCACCTGTCGGCCACCACCGTCGAGCTGTCGGTGGAGATCGACAATCGGGACGAACTGGTCTTCCTGCCCGGTCAGTACGTGAACATCAGCGTTCCCGGCACGGACCAGAAGCGCTCCTACTCGTTCAGCAATGCGCCGAGCGAGAAGACGCTGACCTTCCTGATGCGCATCACACCGGGTGGCGTGATGTCGACCTACCTGACCGAGCGGGCGGCCGTGGGCGACCAGCTCGAGATGGATGGTCCGCACGGCTCCTTCTTCCTGCGTGAGTCGACCAGTCCGTTGCTCCTGGTGGCAGGTGGAACCGGCCTGGCTCCCGTGATGTCGATCATGCGGCAGCTGCGCCTTGCGGGCGACAGTCGCCCCGTGCACCTGGTCTACGGCGTCTCCACGGACGCCGACGTGGTGGCCGTCGACCAGATCGAGGAGGTCGCCGCCGGGCTGGAGGGCTTCACCTGGGACTTCTGCGTCTCGCGTCCCGAGGCCAGTGAGATTGCAGGGCGTCCGGTGAAGTCGGGCTATGTGATGAGCCTGATCGAGCCCGGCCACCTGCATGCCGGCGACGTGGCCATCTACCTGTGTGGTCCGCCGCCCATGGTGGAGGCCGTCCGCACCGACCTGAACGAGCGCAAGATTGAGCCCGAGGGCTTCTACTTCGAGAAGTTTGCCCTGGCGGTGCCGGCCGCGGCCGCCGCCCAGGCGAAGCAGGGTCTCGAGGAGTCCGAGGCCGAGGCTGCCGCCGAGGCAAAGGTGGTCGAGTCCGCCAAGGTGAGGGCGACGCCGACATCCGTGGACTCGGTGCTGGGCGGCGAGGCCGCCATCACCCCCGTCGGGGAGGGCCGCAACATCGCCAAGCAGCAGGTCTTCGACGCGCAGGACCTGGAAGTCCGAGCCGGAACCCCCATCGACGATGGCGGCGCCGTGCGGCGGATTGCCAAGCAGCAGGTCTTCGCGGCCAGTACCGACTCCGGCCAGACCGGTGAGGTCGAGGCTGGTGGCACCCTGCAGCCGACGGGTGAGGGCCGCAACATCGCCAAGCAGGAGGTCTTCGGCCCGGCCGAGATCGAGCAGCTGGTGGCCAGCAGCAGCAATACCGCCACGGTGGCCCCTGACGGCTACCAGATCGGTGAGGAGCACCCCGACGTCCAGTTCTCGGACGCCATCTTCGATGCCCGCCAGGCACTCGAGCTGGGCGCCCTCGAGCTGACCATCGGCCGACTGTCCGCGAGCCAGATCTCCGGCTACCGGATGCTCGCGGAATCGACGCTGCCGCACGTGGAGGGGGACCGATTCGTCGATCCGGTGGCCTTCACGGAGACCAATGCCGAATTCCACGACTTCCTGTTCGGGGTGACCGGCAATGACCACCTGTTGCAGGCCTACCACGCGCTGGGTGTCAAGGCGCACATGGCCGAGACGCTGCGCAATGCCACCTGGTGTGATCCGGAATGCACCCGCGACCACATGCGGATCGTGGACGCCTACGAGGCCGGTGACCGGGATGCGGCCCGCGAGCTGATCGTCAAGCACGCCGAGCGCTCCAAGGCGACGATGCGTCGCGCGATGAGCGAGAGCCGTGAGCGGACCCGTCCGCGTTTCGTGACCCCCGGTCGCTTCGCCGACAAGGTGGTGCTCGTGACGGGTTCCGCGCAGGGCATCGGCGCTCAGGTGGCCCGTCGGATCAGCGCGGAGGGTGGCAGCCTGGTGCTGGCCGACCGCTCCGAGCTGGTGCGCGAGCTGGCGGAGGAACTGCAGTCGAACGACCAGGCCCAGGTGCTGGCCGTCGAGTGCGACCTCGAGTCCGGTGATGGTGCCCGCGCCATGGTCGAGAAGGCGCTCGAGCGCTTCGGTCGGATCGACGTGCTGGTGAACAATGTGGGGGGCGCGATCAATTTCAAGCCCTTCACCGAATTCACTGATGCCGAGATCGAGGCGGAGATCACCCGATCGCTGCTGACCACGCTCTTCGCCACTCGTGCCGCGCTGCCGGCCATGGTGCAGGCGGGGCGGGGCGTCGTGGTGAATGTGTCCTCGGCTGCCACGCGGGGAATCCACCGGATTCCCTACTCGGCGGCCAAGGGAGGCATCAATGCGATGACCGCGTCGCTGGCCCTGGAGTACGCGCCGCACGGCATCCGCGTCGTCGGAACGGCTCCCGGAGGCACCGAGGCACCGCCGCGTCGCATCTCCCGGGGCACGCCGGAGGCGCGCACCGAGCAGGAGAAGGCGTGGTTCCAGGCCCACATCGACCAGACGCTGGAGCACTCCCTGCTGGGGCGCTACGGCACGCTGGACGAGCAGGCGGCTGCCATCACCTTCCTGGCCTCGGACGAGGCGAGCTACATCACCGGCACCGTGCTGCCGGTGGCGGGAGGTGACCTGGGCTGATCTCCCGATGGGAGATCGTCCCGAATTCACCGAACAGGTGTCGCGATGGTCCCATCCGGTCTACCCTGACCGGATGGGACCATCGTCGCTCCTGCCCACTCGCCGCCGTGACCTGGAAGCTCTCGTCGAGCTCACCAGCGCCGCGAGCGGAAGTCGTGTGGTTGCCGTCCAGTGGGATGCGGGCGTCGAAACCGGACCGCTGCTGCGGGAGTTGACCGCACAACTGCCGCTCGATCCGGCCCGGATCCACCTGCTGACCGGGCTGTCCTGGCAGTCCTCGACCCCGGGCGCCCTGCTCCGGGGAATTCCCTGGTCCGAACGCGGCGCCGAGGGGCTGCTCGCCTCCGTGACACCCTCCGGACTCGACGGGCCGGACCTGGCCGTCATCGTGGACCAGGCGCAGCACGCCGATGTGGACAGTCTTCGCGCCCTGGTGGAATGCGCGCACACCGCCCACGGCTTGCGCGTCCTGTTGATCATCGGGCTGGAGGAGCAGGGACCGGCCATGGCCGCCCGACCCGCAGCAGAGCGCGCCCTCCTCCACGAAGTGGTTCGCTCGGCCCACGACCGCCATCGCCTGCCCGCGCTGGGGATCGAGGACGTCGTGGAGATTGCCGGCCGCCAGGGACTGGCACTGCTGCCAGGGGTCGCCGCCAGGGTGCTGGACCATTGCGGAGGGCATGACGAAGAGGTGGAGGAGACCATCCGCCTCCTGGCGGACCAGCCGCATCTGGCGCGGCAGCGCAGCATGCCGGTGCCGCCCAGCCTGCGCAACCGGACCGAGGTGACACTGGCCACGCTGTCCGACGAGGCAGTGGGGCTGCTGCAGGCGGTCGCCGTCCTGGAGGTGTGCCGCCCGGGCCTGCCGGTGCAGGTCTCCGAGGCGGGGCGGGTGGCCGGTGTCCAGGCCGAGGGCAGGGCGGTGGATCGTACCTCCGCACTGGTGGACGAGACGAGGAGCACCGGCCTGTTGCGCGTCGTGGACCCCGGCTCCCGCACGGTGGTGCTCGCCAGCCCGTCGGTGCGGGTCTGTCTGCTGGAGGCAATGGGGATCGCGGGGCAACGAGGCCTGCACGCCCGGGCCGCGCGACTGCAGGATGATCCGGAGACCCAGTTGCGCCACGAATGGTACGCAGACCCTCGAGCGGATCGCGGGCTGGCTGAGGGCTTCCAGCGGCTGGCCGCCCAACGGGCCAGGCGCGGCGAGTGGATGGCCAGCGCCCACCTCCTGGAGCTGGCCGCGGAGGCGACGGACGACCCGGTGCGCTCGGCAGACCTGTTCGTCGAAGCAGCCGACGCCGTGGTCGGCGCCGGTGACCTGACGCTGCTGGGTGCCCGGATCGCCCAGCTGGAGACCGTTCGGGAGACGGCCCTGCGGGAGGCCTGCCTGGGTTACATCGGTTGCCTGACGGGACGCCCGAGCACGGCTGGAGCTCGTTTGCAAAGGGCGAGGGAACTGGTCAACCCGCAGCGCAATCCGGAGGTGGCCCGCAAGGTGGCCGAACGGCAGGTGCTGCACGCGCTGGCCAGGTGCCGGGCCGAGGAGCTCCTGGAATGGCACCAGCGCGCTCGGATTCTGCGGCCGGACGGGGACCCGGAGGATCGCTACTGCGAGGCGGAGGCGATCAGCGGTGTGGCGCAGGCCGCGCTGGAAGGGCCTGAGCTCGCGCTGGCTCGACTGGACGGTCTGCTGGCCGAAGTGCCGGAGGGGGCCATGGGCCAGCGGTTGCGGCTGGCCCGGGGTTGGGTGTTGCTGGCGGCCGGGGACCACCTGGCAGCTCGTGACGAGCTGGAACGCGCGGCGGCCGGCGCCGGGGTGGGCAGTTCCTTCCGGGTCACCTCGTGGGCGACGGCGTGGCTCGCCCGGGTGCAGCTGGAGACGGGGGAGTGGCAGCGTGCGGCAGCCACCGCCGCGCGGGGCGCGGACGAAGCCCGTCGGCACGGCCTCTACCTGCTCGTGCCGCTCTTGGAGTGGACCGCGGCCGAGGTGGCGGCACTCCGGGGGGACTGGGAGCAGGCGGAGCGCAGCCTGCAGGCAGGTCGAGCAGACGCGTCCCACTACGAGATCATGCGCGCCCCGGCCATGCTCGCCCGGGCAGCGGTCGCGCGCGAGCGGGAGGACCCGCGGGCGGTCTTGGAGGCTCTGGCGCCCTTCGACCAGTCCTGGGCTCGCGGCTGGGTCTCTGCCCCCGGCTTCTGGCCGTGGGCTGAGATGCGCGCCGATGCGCTGCTCCTGATGGGTCGGCGTGAAGAGGCGGAGGCCCTGGTGACCGCCCATGAGGAGAGGGCCGTGGCGCAGGGGCATCGGCTGCAGATCGCGAGGATGGCGGGTCTACGGGCTCGCTGCCTGTTGCTCGACGGGAGGGTGGACGAGGCCAGGGCCGCACATGCTCGGGCACTGGAGGTCCTGGAGGAGCTCCCGCTACCTCTGGACCGGGCTCGCCTGCACGCTGGGTGGGCGGGGGCGCTGCGACGCTCCGGGCGCCGGACCGAGGCTGAGGCGGCGCTGACGCTGAGCCGCCAGGTGCGCCAGTCCCTGGGGCTCGGCGGGCTTGTGGAGGCGGCCGACCGCGTGGCCGTCTCCGAAGAGGAACCGGGCCGAGCGGCGCGCCCGGTGTTGACGCAGAAGGAGCTGTCCGTGGCCCGTCTGGTGGCCGACGGGATGACGAACCGTGAGGTGGCCGGCCAGCTCTTCATCTCGGTGAAGACAGTGCAGTACCACCTGACGGCCGTGTACGCGAAGCTCGGCATCCGCTCCAGGGCCGAGCTCGCGGCGCGAGGCCTGGCGGATCTGGCGAGCTGACGGTCACTGCTGGCGGGCCAGGTCCTTGAGCATCTCCAGCGCCCTGAGCAGATGGGGTTCTTCGGTCTGGGTCAGGTGTGCGGCCACCAGATCCACGTGGGCGTCCTCGTCGATGAGAGGGATGTAGCGGACTCCCTCCAGCGCCAGGGCCCGCGTGGGTTCCGGGACCACGGCGACGCCTCGTCCTGCCGCGACCAGCGTCACCATCGTCGACGTCTCGCCCACCTCGTGCCGGATCCTGGGCGCGGTTCCGGCGTCGGAGAACAGGCGCAGCACCACGCCGTGCATCGCGGACAGCCGGGGAGCCTGGTGCACGATGAGATCACTTCCCGCCAGCTGGCTGACCGACAGCTCCTCCCGGTCGGCCAGGGGATGGGTGTGCGGCACTGCGGCCAACAGCCGGTCGCGCCGCAGCACCATGGCGGTGAGGGTGGCGTCGTCCACCGGCGGGCGCAGCAGGGCCAGATCGATCCGTCCCTGGCGCAGCGCCGTCAACTGTTCCTGACTCAACATCTCGCCCTGGAAGGAAACGTCGACGCCGGGCAGTTCACGGCCCAGCAGGCGGGACAGCGCCGGCAGCAGGCTGTAGGTGGCCGAGCCGACACAGCCGATGGCCAGTCTGCCCACCATGCCCATCGCCACGCGGCGGGCCCGTTCATCTGCGGCGTCCACGGCCGCGAGGATCTGGCGGGCGTGGAGCAGGTAGTCCTCGCCTGCGGGCGTGAGCGCTACGTGACGGGTGCTGCGGGTGAACAGTTCCACGCCCACCTCCTTCTCCAGACGGCGGATCTGCTGGGAGAGGGGCGGTTGGGCCATGTGCAGGCGCTGGGCGGCGCGGCCGAAGTGGCATTCCTCGGCGACGACGATGAAGTAGTGCAGCTGCCGGAGACGATCCATATTCAATAGAGTATCAATCAAGCTAGATATTGATACTTCACAATATGTGTCGCATTGTCTACGGTCGAGACATGACCTCCTACGTGTACTCCGCAGTGCGCACGCGCTTCGGCAAGTTCAACGGGGCGCTCGCCGGTGTGCGCCCCGATGACCTGACCGCCACCGTGATGCGCGCCATCGTCGACCGCCATCCCGACCTCGACCCCGCCCGCATCGATGACATCGTCTGGGGCAATGCCAACGGTGCTGGCGAGGAGAACCGCAATGTCGGACGCATGGGTGCGCTCCTGGCCGGTTTCCCGGTCAGCGTCAGCGGCACCACCGTGAACCGCCTCTGCGGCTCCAGCCTCGACGCCGTCATGATCGGCTCCCGCGCCATCGAGACCGGCGACGCCGACCTCATCCTCACCGGCGGCAGCGAGTCCATGACCCGTGCCCCCTGGGTGATGCCCAAGCCCGATCGCGCCTTCCCGGCCCGCGACGTGACCGCCGTGTCCACCACGCTCGGCTGGCGACTCGTCAACCCGAAGATGCCCAAGGAGTGGACCGTCTCGCTCGGCGAGGGCAATGAGCTGTTGCAGGAGGAGTTCGGCATCTCCCGCGAGCGACAGGATGAGTTCGCCGCTCGTTCGCACCGGCTGGCCGACCAGGCCTGGAGCGAAGGCTTCTACGACGACCTGGTGGTCGACGTCGAGGGCGTCGAGCTGGAGCGCGACGAGTCGATCCGCCCCGGATCGACCCCGGAGAAGCTGGCGGCGCTCAAGCCCGCCTTCCGCCCCGACGGCAGCATCACCGCGGGCAATGCCTCGCCCCTCAACGACGGCGCCAGCGCCGTGATGCTCGGCTCGGAGCAGGCCGCAGACCTGCTCGGCGCCCAGCCGCTGGCCCGGATCGCCGGTCGGGCCGCCCATGCCCTGGACCCGCACCGCTTCGGTTTCGCCCCCGTCGAGGCCGCCAACAAGGCACTCGAGAGGGCCGGCATCGACTGGGGCCAGGTGGGCGCCGTCGAGCTGAACGAGGCCTTCGCGGTGCAGTCGCTGGCCTGCGTCGACGCCTGGGGCATCGATGCGGAGATCGTGAATGCCAAGGGTGGCGCCATCAGCATCGGGCATCCGCTGGGTGCCTCGGGCGGTCGCCTGATCGGCACGCTCGCCAAGCGCATGAAGACCGAGGGCGTCCGGTGGGGCGTGGCAGGAATCTGCATCGGGGTCGGGCAGGGCCTGGCCGTGGTGCTCGAGAACGAGGAGGGCAAGAACTGATGGCGATGACACAGATCCTGGAGACGACCGACGAGGCCGTCGCTGGCGTGCAGGACGGCGACACCGTCCTGGTGGGCGGTTTCGGCCTGGCCGGCATGCCCTTCGACCTGATCGACGCGCTGATCCGGCAGGGGGCCAAGGACCTCACCATCGTGGCCAACAATGCCGGCAACGGCGAGGTCGGCCTGGCCGCGCTGCTCAAGGCTGGCCGCGTGCGCAAGGTGATCTGCTCCTTCCCGCGCCAGAGCGATTCCTATGTCTTCGACGAGCTCTACCTGGCCGGCAAGATCGAGCTCGAGGTGGTGCCGCAGGGCAACCTGGCCGAGCGGATGCGTGCCGCCGGTGCCGGGATCGGCGCCTTCTACTGCCCCACGGCGGTGGGCACCCCGCTGGCCGAGGGCAAGGAGACGCGCACCATCGACGGTCGTGACTACCTGCTGGAGTACCCCATCAAGGGTGACTGGGCCCTGATCTCCGCCGAGAAGGCAGACCGCATGGGCAACCTCCTCTACCGCAAGACGGCCCGCAACTTCGGACCCGTGATGGCCACCGCCGCCAAGCAGACCATCGCCCAGGTGCACCACGTCGTCGAGACCGGTGAGCTGGATCCCGAGGCGGTCGTCACCCCGTCCATCTTCGTCGACCGCGTGGTGCGCGTCGACGCCCGTTCCTACACCGTGGAGGGTGCCCGATGAGCATCGAGAATCTTGACCGCGAGCCGCTGAGCAAGCCGGAGCTGGCCGCCCTGGTGGCCACCGCCATCAAGCCCGGATCCTTCGTGAACCTGGGAATCGGCCAGCCCACCACCGTGGCCGACCACATCTCGGCCGAGGCCGGCGTCGTGCTGCACACCGAGAACGGCATGCTGGGTATGGGTCCGGCGGCCGTCGGCGACCAGATCGACCCCGACCTGACCAATGCCGGCAAGGTTCCGGTGACGGAGCTGCCGGGTGCCAGCTACTTCCACCACGCCGACTCCTTCGCGATGATGCGCGGCGGTCACCTCGACGTGTGTGTCCTGGGCGCCTACCAGGTGGCCTTCAATGGTGACCTGGCCAACTGGCACACCGGCAAGCCGGACGCCATCCCCGCTGTTGGCGGAGCGATGGACCTGGCGATCGGCGCCAAGGACGTCTACGTGATGATGTCGCTGTTCACCCGCGACGGCCAGCCGAAGCTGGTGCCCGCCTGCACCTACCCACTGACCGGCGTGGGCTGTGTCACCAGGGTGTACACCAACCACGCGGTCTTCCAGGTGGGTCGCCCGGATGGCACCGTCGGTGTGCTGGGCACCTGGGGCATCTCCGTCGACGAGCTGTCCAACCGCTTGGGCACCGAGCTCGTCCAGATCGAGGCTTGAGACCCCTGCGAGCTGCAAGCGGCCGGCCTGTGTGGAGGGTTGGCGTTCAGGATTCTTCCTGGCGCCATTCCACTCCGTGCAGGCCGGCTGCCACGTCGCGGGCCGTGAACTGGACGGTCCGACCGACCGTGAGCGGCTGCTGGACCCAGTTCGCGACGGGGCCGGGCCCTCGGTGGTAGTAGTGCGCCGAGCTGGGTCGCTGGTCGTTGAAGACCAGCTCGAAGGTCATGAAGCCCACGGGAGTGGCCAAGGATCGCCCGTGCTTGCCGAAGCGGCCGTCCTCCGGCTTCCAGAGGACCTCATAGCTGACCATGGCCAACTGGCCGGGGCTCAGCGGAGCCGGCAGGATCATCTCGGCCACCAGGGTGGAGGTCTCCTTGAAGGTGACCACGCGGCCCACCCGGCAGCCCCGCAGGGATCGCAGTAGCGGGATGTAGGGCTCGGGGTGGCTGCCCGACAGGGCGATGGGGAAGCGGACGGCCTCTGCCATGTCGGCGTGCAGCAGCTGCCGTGTGATCTGGCGCTGCCAGCGACTCTGGGGATCGTTGACCACCACGTCGTGCAGGGTCATGGTGCTGAAGGGCGTGTTGAAGGACAGCCCCAGTTCCTGGAGGGCCGTCCTGGGCTGCTCCCAGCAGGGCAGGGCGGCCTCCGGCTGCCACACCAGTCGCGTGTTGCCGGGCAGGCCGGCGATCAGGTGGCCCGGTGGCACACCCAGAACCGTCTCCAACATCTCGACGGCTCGCAGGGACTTGCGACGGGTGGGCAGTGAGCGGCCCGTCTGCCAGTAGCTGAGGGTGGCCGAGGAGACCGGACAGCCAGCCTGTCGCAGACGTGCCTCGACCGTCCCCAGCGTCAGTCTGCTGGCCCGCAGCGCCCCGGAGAGCCGTTCGGCGAAGTCGTCCTCGCAGGTGGTCTCGGGATCGGTTCCGGTGGGGTTCTGGGAGGTCGACGGCTGCATGGCGCCATCATCGCGAGGGTCACGCGTCCCGCGTTCGACAGGGCACCCAAAAAGGCCCGGAAATCCTTGTATGTAACGAAAAACGGGGACTGGACGGGGTGCTCTCCGCGTGCTGTCAGTGCTGTGCTGAGGCGTGCTCGGCCGCGGCGATCGCCTCGATGCGATCGGCGTCTGCGGTGCCCCGCACGACCACCACGGAGCCACCCCCTCGCAGGGCCCCCAGCAGGCCGTGCACCAGATCCTGCCATGGCTCACCCCCCGGCAGGAAGAGTCGACGTTCTGCCTGGGACTCGACGGCATCGAGGGCCGCCTGGTCCAGCCGGGTCTCCCCGTCGTCGAACCAGACCGCGGGCGGATCATTGCGCCAGTGCATGTCGGGCTGGCTGAGTGCTTCGGCAAAGTCGGTCACACCGGCCGCAGGCTCATTCAGTCCCAGGCCGAGTGGATGCAGTGAGCAGGCGACGGTCTCCACGCCGGGCACGGGGTGTGCGTGCGTGGGGCCCACCACGGCGAGCTCGACGCGGTCGAGGTCATCGCGGGGCAGAGCCAGGACGGGATTGCCGTACTGCCAGCTCGCCATCGTCCACACCAGGGTGACCCAGTGGCCGGGGTGTGTGAGCAGCAGTGGGAGGCCGATGTCGTCGCCCTCTTCCAGGCCCATGCTCCCGATCAGGTTCGCCGTCTTGTCCACCCAGTTCGCAAAGGTTCGGGCGGAGAACTCCACTCGGGAGTCGTCATCCAGGTCGTAGCAGGTCAGCAGGGGCCGGGCGCCGTCGCGGACGACGCGCTGCTCCAGCGCGGCGACGGGGTCGAAGGTGCTGCTCATTGGGCCATCGTAGGGGCACGGGCTGCGCGGGTCACGTCCGGACTTCCTGCTGTGTGCGGGCTGAGGGAGCGCCAGCGGGTGGCCGCGGGCTTCACTAGGCTCGGCTCCATGAGACATGTGGTGATCATGGCCGGTGGTTCGGGGACCCGGTTGTGGCCGCTCTCCCGCAAGGGTGAGCCGAAGCAACTGCTGGAACTGGTTGATGGCAAGAGCCTCCTGCGCCTTGCCTACGAGCGCGTGGCGGGCATGGTGCCCGACGCCAACATTCTGGTGTGCTGCGGTGCGGCCTACACCGACGTCGTGGCCCGGCAGCTGCCGGAACTGCCCCAGGAGAACCTGCTGGGGGAGCCCATCGGGCGCGACTCCCTCAATGCCGTGGCCTGGCCCGCCGCAGTCCTGGCCCAGCGCGATCCCGAGGCCGTGATGGCGGTCCTCACCGCGGACCAGATCATCACGCCCGTCGACGAGTTCACCCAGGCGCTGGATGTGGCCTACCAGATCGCGGAGTCCGACGACGACGCCCTGGTCACCTTCGGCGTCGTGCCGGACAGCCCGCACACCGGTTACGGATACCTGAAGCGTGGTGAGGCGCTCAGTGCCTTCCCGCAGGCGAGTGCCATCACCGAGTTCAAGGAGAAGCCCTCGCTGGAGGTGGCCCAGGAGTACCTGGCCAGCGGCCAGTACTGGTGGAATTCCGGAATGTTCGTCTGGCAGGCCGCCACGGTGCTGGAGCAGCTGCGGCAGTTGGTGCCCCAGACCCATGCCAGCGTCCTCGAGCTGGCGGAGCGTCCCGAGAGGCTTGGGGAGATCTACCCCGAGTTGGAGAAGATCTCCGTCGACTACGCGATCATGGAGCCTGTGAGTCAGGGCAGGGGCAGCGCCCACGTCGTCGCCGTCCCGCTGAACATCGAGTGGTATGACCTGGGTGGCTTTTCCGCGCTGGCCGAGCAGATTGCCCACGACGAGGATGGCAATGCCCGCGAGGGTGTCACCGTTGCCCTGGACAGCAGCAACAACCTGATCATCAACCGGGGTCGTCCCGGGACCGTGGTGGCGGTGGCTGGATTGACCGGCATGGTGGTGTGTGTCACAGAGCAGGCAACGCTGGTGGTGCCCATCGAGCAGTCGCAGCGGGTGAAGCAGCTGGTGGGTCTGGTCTCCGAGCAGGTCGGTCCCGAACTGGCATGAGCCCGTCCTGAGCCCGGGCCCCGCGTCCTCGTCGTCGTCGAGGGTGGGGGGCCCCTACTCTTGGTGCCATGGCAGACAGTGTGAAGCGCTACCGCGAGACGGCAGCCACCGTGGTGCTGGCGATCAGCGCGGGATTCATCGTGATGTCCCTGGTGGAGTGGGGCTACCTCCTGGTCAAGGGCGGGACCCTGGTCTCCGCCTCGCGCGCGATCGGCGGCAGCTCGCTGAGTGTCGTGATGGTCCTCGCGTGCGTGGCGACGGCACTGTGGTGCACGCTGGTGAAGCCAGTCACTGCCCGGGGGCGGGCGCTGGCCCGCATGGCGGCCGGGCTCGTCGGCCTGGCAGCTCTCCTTCAGCTGGTCTTCCTGGTGATCGGACTGACCAATGTCCCTGGTGGGGTCTTCCTGGCGGTGGTGGAGGCGCTGGGCGGGCTGCTCGAGGTGGCCATCAAGGCGGCGGCGGCACGGCTTCTGATGGTGGTGGGCCGTGCTGAAGAACGAGACGTCGAACAACCGCAGGCGCCTGCACCGGCCGCTGGCGTCGAGCCGGAAGCGGATCCCGAGCCGGAGAAGCAGGCGGCCAGCTGGACTGCGGACCAGGCGGCCGGGGCCGTGTGGACCCGGGCCGGCGATGCCGCCAGTGGTGCCGAGGCCAGTGGATGGGGGCGGCCGGGGCAGGCGTCGAGCGGCTGGCAGGTGGCCTCCGAGCAGCCCGAAGCAAACACTCGGGAAATAACCTCGGGACCGTGGGCGACGGCCGGTGATGTCGCCTCGGGGACGGTCCCGGCGAGTGGCTCGTCCGCTCCTGACAACGGAGCTCGTCCAGATGGCGGGCGAACGGTGAGCTGGGAACCCGTGCCGCGAGATCCAGAGCGATAGGACTGACGACATACTGGCGTTGCCGTGGGTTCATTTTCGGTGTTTGTCAAATTTCCACACCGGCTTGACTCCGGGCAATTGCACGCATGTAATTGGTCCTGGGGGACGCACAATTCGTGCGACCCCCTTTCGTTTTCTCACACGGTTTCTGACTGTGTGATGACATGGCGCACGAGGTCGAGAGGACACGGGCTGATGGAGCTGCTGACGCTGATGGCAGAGGTCGAGAAAGGAGTGCTCGGCTGGCAGGAGCGGGCCCTGTGTGCCCAGACGGACCCCGAGGCCTTCTTTCCGGAGAAGGGTGGATCCACCCGCGAGGCCAAGAAGGTCTGCCAGACCTGTGACGTGAAGGCCGAGTGCTTGGAGTACGCCCTGGCCCATGACGAGCGATTCGGCATCTGGGGCGGTCTGAGCGAGCGCGAGCGTCGCAAGCTCAAGCGCCGCGCCTGATCCTGTGGAGGCTGCCGAGCACGACTGGAGCTGGGCCCACGAGACGGATGCGACCCACCCCAAGATGGTCGACCCGTCCCGAGTGGTCGCGGTCCTGCTGGTGCACAATGCCGAGCCGTGGCTTGCGAGGACACTGTCCGCGCTGGCACGGCTCGACTGCCTTCCCCCGGTGGTGGCGGTTGATCTGGGCTCCAGCGACGCTTCCCGCACCATGCTCGACCAGGCCCTGGCCGACGGACAGTTGGCCGCAGTGCACGAGGGGGGAGCCACGGAGCCGCCCGGCCGCGCGCTGGCCCGGATTGAACCGGGACTGGAGGACAACGTCCAGTGGCTCTGGTTTCTCCACGACGACGTCGAACCGCGCCCCGACGCCCTGACCGAACTGCTGCGGGGGGCCACGGATGAGGCCGGCGAACCCGCGGTGGACATCCTGTTGCCCAAGCTGCTGGAGCCTCGCCGTCGCAACCATCCGGACCGGATTGCCGAGCTGGGTCAGAGCATCTCGCCCGGCGGGCGGCGCGTGCTGGCCCCAGCCGCTGGGGATCTGGACCAGAGCCAGGTGGCGGCATCGTCGGTACTGGGTGGCTCGACAGCGGGCATGCTCATCGCACGCCAGGCATGGCGACGCCTCGACGGCACCAGCCCCCAGCTTCCCCTCTACCGCGATGGCGTGGATCTGGGATGGCGTGCCAACCAGGCCGGCCTGTCCGTCAGGACCTGTCCCCAGGCGGCCGTCCACCACCGGCGAGCCGGACGCTCCGGTCAGCGAGAGTCGGTGATCGCCAGCCATCCGGACAGCCTGGATCGTCTGCTGGGCCTGCGGTTGGTCGCGGCCCAGTCCAACCACGGGTGGCTCACCGGGCTGCGTCTGATGCTGGGCTGCCTGCTGGCCGCCGTGGGCCACCTGCTGGGCAAGGCACCGTCCGCCGCAGCCGATGACCTGCGTGCGGCCCGCGCCTTCCTGTCGTCCGGTGACCAGACTTCGGGCCTGCGGGAACGCGTCTCCTCGACGCCTGAGCCAGCCGGAACACGACACCTGCGGCCCAGCGCCGGGGCCCGCTGGCGGATGCGATTCGACGCGCTGGCCGGCTGGGTGGCCGACGTGGTGCTGCCCGAACGCGACGCGGAGACGACCCTCGACGAACTCACCACCGATGAGGTGCAGCATCGGGGCCGGCGTCGGTTCCCGGTGCTGGCCGTGGGATTGACCGCACTCGTCCTGACGGCCCTGGTTGCGGGCCGACGACTGTTCGGCTTCGGCGTGTTGGAGGGGGCCGCGCTCGCCCCCTCCCCGGCCGAGCTCACGGACGCGTGGGATGCCTGGCTGCGAACGCCTCTGGGGGCCAGTGGCTTCCAGAGTGCGGGCTGGCTCGGGGCCGGCGCTGTCGGTTCCTGGTTCACCCTGGGGCGGCCCGCGTGGTTCGCCCTGCTCTCCCAACTGTTCTGTGTGCCACTGGCCGCTGTCACGGCCCTGGTCCTGTGGCGCCGCTTTGTTCCCCAGGCTCCGCGCTGGGTCCAGGGCCTCCTGGCCCTGGCCTGGGCGATGGTCCTGCCCGCGATCGGCGCCGTGGCCAGCGGCCGGCCGTCCAGCCTGTTCGTGGCTGTGCTGCTGCCTCTGGCCGCTGCTGCGCTGCACACTTGGTGGTGCCAGACCAGCGAGGGCGCCCAGGCCTGGCGTGCACCAGCAGCCTTCGCGGGCTGGACGACGCTGGTCACCCTCGCCCTGCCGGCCCTGTGGCTCCCCGCCGCCCTGGCCGCCACCGTGACGGCCATCAGGCGTCCCCCGCGGGCAGCCCTGGTGCTGCTGGTCGCGCCCCTCGTCGCGCTGGCGGGCTGGTTGCCCCGGCTGGTGAGGGAACCCGCGCGCCTGCTGAACGGATCGGATCCGCATCGTTGGGCCGAGGCGCCCCAGCTGCCCTGGTGGGCGCTGGCGCTGCTGGTGCTGCTGCTCGCTGCTGCGGCAGTGCTTGGCCTGCTCATGGATGACCGGGGTGTCGACGACTGGTGGCTCGTCGCCCTTGGCATCGGATCGGCAGCAACCGCCTGGGCGGTGACCCGGCTGCCACTGCGGCTCGACGGCCTCGGCGTGCGGGCAGATCCGGACGGCTGGCTCCTGGTGGCCTGTCTTGTCCTGCTGGTGATCGCTGCACGGGGTCTTGCGTCGGGTCTACCCCGGGTGGTGCACATCGTCGCAGGACTGCTGATCGTGGCGAGTCTGGTCTCGGCTGTCTGGTGGTTGTCCGCTCCCGACGGTGGCGTGCAGCGCAGCCGGGGCAGTCTGGGCGCCCACGTCGACGCCGTCCAGCGGTCGAGCCGCCAGACGCGCGCGCTGCTGGTGGAGGTGGCTCCCGGTGGCGCCCGCTGGAATGTCGTCGCCGCCGACGCGCCGATCTGGGGCACCGCGGAGGGCCTGCCCGTGCCCGACGGCGCTCAGCGCGCCGCTGCCGAAAGCCTGGTCACCGCCATGGTGACGGGCCAACCCTCGGACGAGGTGGCGCCGCTGGCCCGTGACCTGGCGATCGGTCATCTGCACCTGACCGGGGCCGATCCCGAAGTCGTCGCCTCCTTTTCCGATTCTGCGGGCTTGGGCCCGGCGGAGACCCGCGACGGGGGCACCACCTGGACAGTCACCGGGCTGGTCACCCGCGAGGCCACCGACGACTGGCAGGGCCCGCGCCACTGGTGGCCGGTGGGTGTGCAGGTGCTGGTGCTGGGGCTGCTCGTGGAGCTGGCTGCCCCGGTCAGCAGTCGCACGGCGGGTCCCCGTCGGGCTCGCAGCGCGGCAGGGGGTCGTCGATGACCAGCGGTGGAACAACAAGCTCCGGCGCCCTGACCCGGGCCGCCGTCGTGGGGCTGGCGGCGCTGGGCCTGACCGCCGCCGCCGTCCTGCTGCCGCCGTGGTCGGCCCCGCAGGCCACAACACCGCACGACGATCCGGCCCCGGCCCTGACGCACGCTGTTGCCTGCCCCCCGGCGCCCCAGGGGCTGGCCGGAGCGCAACTGTTGGCTGCGCCCACTGACCCGACGGCTGCCCCGGCGACGCTGAGCCGCCGCCCCCTGCCATCGGGCGATGACCGTTCGGCCGCTGCGCAGGTCTTGCCGGCAGCTGCATGGCAGCCCGCCGGTGGTGTGCAGCTGGTGGGCAGGCCGAAGGCTGGTACGCGCTGGTGGGGCGAGTGCCGCGCAGCGGCGCAGCGACAAATGGTACTGCTGCCCGATGCGGCCCACAGCCGACTCGTGCTGGCCAATCCGGGCCGGCAGGATGCCGTCGTCGACGTTGACCTGCTGGGCCCGCAGGGGCGCATCCGGGCGGTGGGCACGGCCGGGGTCACCGTGCCCGCGGGTGGCCAGCGGGTGGTCCCGTTGTCCGTGCAGGTCCCGGCTGGGAAACCCGTCGGTGTGCAGGTGGTCGCCGCCAAGGGACGCGTCGCCGCCTGGGCCGTGGTGAATTCCAAGCAGGGCGGTGACTACCTGCCGGCCGGCCCGGTGACACAGCAGGGGGAGATCACCGCCATTCCCGTCTCCGACGCCGTCCAGGTGGTGCTGGCCAATCCGGGTCGCGAGCGCGCCCGGGTGGAGCTGTCCGTGCGGGGCACGAGCGGCACCTTCACCCCGTCGGGTGGCGAAGGCGTGGTGGTGGAACCGGGCAGCAGCACGGTCGTGGAGCTCGACAGCTCATTTGCCGGTGACTCCGGCTCGCTCGGCTTCCGCAGCAATCGCGAGGTGGGCGTCGCGGTGCAGAGTTCCGGTGGAAAGGATCTGGCGCTGATGGCTGCCGGTCAGGCACGCCTGGCGGGCCAGCTGCCGCTGCCCGGTCCCGGGCGGCTCGTGATCGCGAACCCGGGAACGGAGCCCGCAGTGGTGCGGATGAGTGGGGGTGGGCCCTCGTCGACGACGATTCCACCGGGATCCAGCATCCAGGTGGTCCATCCTGCCGCACAAGGGGAAGCCGAAGGAGGGCTGGCACGCTGGACCAGCAACCGGCCGGTGACTGTCGCCCTGGTCCTGACTGACGGCGGGAGCTCGGTGGTCAGCTCCCAGCCGACGGAAGAGGCACGGGAGCAGCTGCCCATCCAGCCGGACGGCTCACTGCGCTGATCGGAGTACCGGGGTCACCAGTCCTCGTCCAGGCTTGGATCGATGTCGCGCACGTGCTGCGCGGTGAGGGCTGCCAGTTGTTCCACCAGGGTGCGGTGCACCAGCTCGAGCAATTCGGCGCGGGAGGCGGCCCGGTGCTCCAGCGGACGGCGGAAGAGCACGATCCGGGCGGGGCGGGAACTGGTGGCCTCCACTGCGACGGCCAAGGGAACCCGGTCATCCATCCAACCGTTGGCGACGTGGGGTACCTCCTCGACCCCGATGTCCACCCCGTCGAGTCCTCCGGGATAGGTCTGGCCGATGCGTTCGACGGCCCGGGTGATGGCCTCGGTGAAGAATTCCTGACTGGTGGCCTGCCTGCGGAGGGGGACCGGGCGCCCTGTCAGGGGATTCGGCAGGGCGAGTGGGCCACGGATTCCGCGGTCATGGCGATCACGTCGACGAGGCATGTCGGCCACTGTAGTCGAGCCCTTCCGCGCGTCCTGCACGGCGGACTCGTGGCCGGGGGCACTGGCGCGATACCCTCGCCCGGTGGCGCAGAGAAGGTGTACCAAGACGGGCTGTCAGCAGACGGCCGTGGCGACGCTCACCTATGTCTACGCGGACTCCACCGCAGTCCTTGGACCTCTTGCCCCAGAACACTTTCCCGGCACCTATGACCTGTGTCGCCAGCACTGCGACCAGCTCTCGGCGCCGCGCGGCTGGGAGGTGGTGCGGCTGCCCGACGGCGAGCCCGCCCCGGCCGTTCAGGATGACGAGGACCTGATGGCGCTGGCCAATGCCGTGCGCGAGGTGGGACTGCTGCCCGAGGAGCTCGGGCACCCCCCGACGCCGCTCGCGGATCCGTTCCCGCCGGAGGGTGGAGTGGTGGTCCTGGCAGAGAAAGGTCACCTGAAGGTGATTGCGGATCGCGGACAGCAGGGGCCGTCCACCCGTTAGATTGACGCGAGAGTCGATCGGGGGATGGACATGATCAATCGAGCAATGCTGCGCGGCGGTGACATCAGGGGAAGCGTCGGAGGAGCCGAAGCAGACCTGGACGCCACAGCCGCACGTGCCCTGGGCGCGGCCTGGGTGGACGTGCTGGAACTGGCCGGCGGGGCCTTCGTGCTGGGCCACGACATGCGGCTGGGCGGCAGCGAACTCGCGCGCGCCTTTGCGGAGGGTGCAGCCCTGCGCGGATCCGACGTGGTGGACCTGGGCCTGTGCAGCACCGACCAGATCTGGTTCAGCGCGGCCGTCCTGGAAGTGCCCGGCGTGCAGGTGAGCGCCGGCGAGCACCTGGTGAACCTCAACGGCTTCAAGTTCTGTTCCGCCCGAGCCGGGCTGCTGCCCGAGAAGCTGCTGCTGCAGGTGATCAACCGGGCCGTCGAGCTGGAACGCAGCTGGCGTGAGCCGGCTCGCCAACGGCCGACGGCACCCATCGTCGTGGGCCGGGTGGAGTCGGACGACACCCTCGAGGACTACGCCGAGCACCTGCGCAACAACATCGACCTCGTGGGTCTGCAGGAACTCACCGTCGTGGTGGATGCGGGCAATGGGATGGCGGCACGTACGGTTCCAGCCGTGCTGGAGGGCCTGCGTGTCACGGTGGTGGGCTTGCACGAGCGCCTCGACGGCACCTTCCCCTTCCGCAGCCCCAATGCCCTGGAACGGATGAGCCAGGAGACCGCGCGGGCGGCAGTCCAGGAGCACTCTGCGGATCTGGCGCTGGTTTTCGACGGTGATGCCGGCCGGTGTGCAGTCCTCGACGAGACCGGCGAGCTGATGAGCACCTCCGCGGTGGCGACGGTGGTGGCCACCGAGGTCCTGCGGCGCCACCCCGGGGGCACGATCGTGGTGGATCCATTGACCGAGGCGGCCCTGGGGCATGTGGTGGAGGGCCTGGGCGGTCAGTTGGTGGTAGCGCCGACGGGACGTCGCGCCCTGCGAGAGGCGATGGAACGCGTCGGCGGTGTCTTTGCGGCCGACCACACGGGACACTTCCTGTTCAGCGACTTCTACGGCGCCGACTCCGCCATGTTCTGTGCCCTGCACGTGCTGGCTGCGGTGGGGCGGGGCGCCGCGCCACTGTCCGCCCTGGCGAGCGCCCAGCACCGCTTCCTCACCTCCGGAGAGCTGAATCTGGTGGCGGACGATCCCCAGCGGGTGCTGGCTGCCGTGGGGGAGGGTTTCCGGGGACACCTGCTCAACGGGGAACGTCCAGACGAGCTGCTGATGCGCGGCCGGGCCGGCGAGCGGGGGGAGTGGTGGGCGAGCATCAGCCCCCGTGCCCATGAGGACTGGCTCCGGTTGACCGTCGAGGCAGAGGACCAGGCCGTGATGGAGGCGATCCGCGACGACGTGTGCTGGTTCGTCAGCCAGCTGGAGCCGGTGGCGGCCGTCGCCTGATCGGTGCCGTCAGGGACCCGGCCCTAGACTGGGTGCTGTTCGCCCGAAGCTCGGGCGTCCCAGCAGCTCAGGAGATCCGATGCCCGACCAGATGGAACTGTCACCCACCTTCCTGGAGATCGCGGCCTGCCCCGCCTGCCACAGCAAGTTCGCGGTCGACTATGACCGCTCCGAGCTGGAGTGCACCAATTCGGGGTGTGGCCTGGCCTTCCCGGTGCGTGACGGGATCCCCGTCCTCCTGATCGACGAGGCCAGGCGCCCCGGGGACCGGTGATCCGATGCTCCGGTTCGACGAATCCCTGCTGGACGATCCGCAGGCCCTGCTCCGGGTTGACGAGCGGCTGCGCGATCTGGCCTCGGCGGGGGCCCGGGTGCGCATCCTCGGCTCGGCCGCCCGTCCGGCCAGGGCCAGCGGCCTCGACATCGACCGCCCCCGTGGTGTGCTGGCGCTGGGCACCGAGGCCCGGCTGGTGCGTGCGGTGCTGGAGCCCGTCTGCCCGGTGCCCTTCGTCGCCTGGCAGATCGACGGTCTGCCCGGTTGGGTGGGTCCGCTGGACCTCGTCGTGGTCCTGGCGAGCGAGGGCAGCGGACCGGATCTGATGAGCGCCGTCGGCGAGGCGGTGCGTCGGGGTGCGTCGGTGCTGGTGGCGGGAAGTCCGGACTCGCCGATCGTGGAGCAGGCCGCCTCACGCAGCACGATGGTGCTGCCCACCGACCACGGCGATCCGCTGGCAGCCGTCGTCGTGACGCTGGAGGTCCTGCACGAGCTGGGCCTTGGCCCCCGGGTGGACCACGAACGCGTCGCCGCCTGTGCGGACCGGGTGGCCGAGGAGTGCTCACCGCACCGGAATCTGGCCCAGAATCCCGCCAAGGAACTTGCCCTGGCCCTGGGCGATGCACAGCCGCTGGTGTGGGGCGGGACCGTGCTCGCCGCTCGCGCCGCGCGACGGATCGCCGAGGCGCTGCGCGTCGCCAGTGGGCGCCCTGCGCTGTCCGCCGATGCGCGTGCCCTGATGCCGGTCCTGGAGGCCTGCACCCCGCCCGACCCCTTCCGCGATCCCTTCGAGGGCGGCGAGGGGGAGGCGCCCTGCGTGCTGGTGGTGGTGGACGACGGGTCCCGTGACGATCGCGTCCGGAGGGAGCGCGGCGAACTGGTGGCCGCGGCCCAACAGCAGGGCGTGCGGATCTGTGAGGTCGTCGCGGCGGCCGACGAGTGTTCCGGGGAGCTCGACCGCTATGTGGAGCTGGTCCAGCGTGGTCGGTTTGCGGCCACCTACCTGCAACTGGGACTGGGGGAGCAGGCATGAAGGTGATGGTCCTGAATGGCGTGAACCTGGGACGTCTGGGCAAGCGCCAGCCCGAGGTCTACGGTGCCACCAGCCATGCTCAGCTGGCCGAGCGGCTTGTCGTGGTGGGGGAGAGCCTCGGCCTGGACGTCGAGGTGCGCCAGACCGATTCCGAGGCCGAGATGGTGGGCTGGCTGCACGAGGCGGCCGACGGGGAGATCCCGGTGGTGCTCAATCCTGCTGCCTGGACGCACTACTCCATCGCGCTGGCCGATGCCGTGGTCCAGGTGCCCCGGGTGGTGGAGGTGCACATCAGCAATGTTCATGCCCGGGAGGACTTCCGTCGGCACAGTGTGATCAGTCCCTATGCCGAGGGCGTCATCGCTGGTCTGGGCCTGGGTGGCTACGAGTTGGCACTGCGCCACCTGGCGGTCGGCAGCTGAGACAGGGGCAGCCACCACATCCCATTGCAAACATGGTGGGCGTCATAGAAGATGAAGTGTGGAAATCACTCGACGTGCCCTGTTGGGGCAGACCTTGGCCGGGGGCGCGCTGCTCGTCGGCAGCGCCCCAGTCCTGACGCCCACACATGCCGCGGCAGCCACTCCTCGCTCCGCACACCTGGTGAAATGGTCCGGGCTGCGGCTGGCCTCCGGAGGCCATGAGGGGACACGGGCGATCCCTCGCGGACTGCACCTGGCGCGCGCGGCGCGCACCACCACCCTGTACGACCCCCATACCGGCCGCAGCCTGGTGATGGACCAGGCCCAGTGGACCAGCGAGGTGATGGCCACCCAGCTCGCAGCTCGTGAGCTGGTTCCCTCCTGGAATGCCAGCACCCCCTTGGGGTCGGCCGTCCGGGTCTGGTTGCGGGCGCGCAGCAGCTCCGGGGTGTGGTCACGCTGGTTCGTGCTCGGGCTGTGGGCGTCGTCGAGTGCCGCAACCACCAGTCCCACCCGCACCACGGTGAACTCCCAGAGCGACGCAGTGGCGAGGATCGCCACCGACACGCTCGTCGCCCAGAGCGGGATCACCCTGAGCCACTTCCAACTGCGGCTGGAGTTCCTGCGCGCCCGGGGGAGCGGCATCACTGCCTGGGTGCACCAGGCGGCGGTTGTCGCGTCCACGGGACGGCAGTCCAGCACCCCGGTCAGTCCACGGGGCGTGGGGGTGGGCCGGGAGGTCCCGGTGCCCGCCTACAGCCAGATGAACCATGTCGGACACTACGAGCAGTGGAATGGCGGGGGAGAGGCATGGTGCGCTCCCACCTGCACGGCGATGGTGCTGGACCGGTGGGGCGCGGGTGCCTCCGCGGCCGAGCTCGCCTGGGTGCGCCCCCAGCCCCACACGGACCCCCAGGTGGAGCAAGCGGTGCGCGGCGTCTGGGATGCCGGTTACCGAGGCACGGGCAACTGGGCCTTCAATGTGGCCTACGCCTCAGCCCGAGGGCTGCGCGGATTCGTGACCCGGCTCAACAGCCTCACCGAGGCCGAACGCTTCATCGCGGCGGGCATTCCACTGATCGTGTCCACCAGCTTCTCCTCCACCCAGCTCACGGGGGCGGGCTTCGGCACCAATGGGCACCTGATGGTCGTGTCGGGCTTCGACTCCGCAGGCAATGTGATGGTCAACGATCCGGCATCGGGGATGAAGGCCAGCAATGCCCTCGTCCGGCGCACCTATGACCGGGCTCAGTTCGAATCAGCCTGGGGGCGCACCGCGGGGACCACCTATGTGATCCATCCCCGGGAGCGCGCCCTGCCGGGGCGGCCCAGCGGTCTTCCTCGTTGGTGAAGGAGGGCTACCGTGGGGCCATGGACACCAGTCGTTCGACGCTCTGCGGCGCCGCCCTCCTGCCGCTGGCCCTGCTCGCCGGCTGTCAGCAACCCCCGTCGCAGCTGGTGCCCTCGAGTGATGCGGTGGTGAAGGTGCACACCTACGGTGAGCACGAGGCGTCCTTCACTGCGAAGAGTCGCCAGATCCATCGTCTGCGCGCCAGCTGCACTGGCAGCGGTTCCATGACGGTGGAGGTGGTGGTGATCGATGACCGAGGAACGCGCACCGAGCGCGGATCGGTGGTTCGCTGCCCAGGAACCTTCGAGGATGATGACACAGGATTCACCCCGGGGCTGCCCGTCGTACTGCGCGTCAGCGGTGACGCGTCGACGGTGGATGGTTGGGCCGAGCTGGTCCCGGGCGGCTGAATCCGGCTCGGGTCACCTGATCAGGCGTCGGGGTCCTGGCCGCCCTTGTCACTGAAGGATTCCCAGATCTCCTTGCAGTCGGGGCAGACAGGGAACTTCTCGGGATTGCGGCTGGGCACCCATACCTTGCCACACAGCGCCACGACGGGGGTTCCCATCACCATGGCCTCAGTGAGCTTCGCCTTGGGCACGTAGTGGCTGAATCTCTCCTGATCGCCTGCCTCCATGTCCTGAGTGCGCTCGTCGATCACCGTCTGCGAGCCGGGAGCCAGTTGCTGAGTCATGCCGAACAGTCTAGGCAGTTGTGTCCGGGGGCGTCACCGCCAAGACCGTTCGCCCATGGGAGAATGCCGTCACCGACGGACGGGGAGAATGCCGTCACCGACGGACGGGGAGAATGCCGTCACCGACGGAAAGGGTGGGGTGAGTGGACCAGGAGGCGCCGATGCCTGAAGGGCAGGCGCGCTCGACCCCACCCGTGGCGGCGCGTCGCCGCCTGATGGCCGGTGTGCTGGCAGGAGTCGTGTGTGTCGCCTTCGAGTCGGTCGCCGTCGCGACTGCCATGCCGGCAGCAGCCCGGGAGCTGGGTGGGATGGGCCTCTACGCCTGGACCTTCACGCTCTTCGTGCTCGGCATGGTCTTCTCGACCGCCGTGGCCGGCCGGGTCAGTGACCGGGTGGGGCCGATTCCGCCCCTGGCCATCGGCACGGCCACCTTCGTGGTGGGGCTCCTGGTGGCCGGCGCAGCGCACTCGATGCCGGTGCTGGTCGCAGCGCGCTTCCTGCAGGGCATCGGCGGTGGTGCGGTCAACCTTTCCCTGATGGTGGTGGTCGCCCTCGCCTTCCGAGAGGACGAACGAGCCTCCGTGATGACCTGGTTCAGCGTCTGCTGGGTGATGCCTGCCTTCCTCGGCCCGCCGATCTCGGCGGCCATCACGAACCACTTCGGCTGGCACTGGGTCTTCTGGGCCCTCGTCCCACCCCTGATCGCCGCGGCCGGGCTGGCGGCAGGACCCCTGGTCCAGCTCCAGCGCAACCACCAGGCGGAGCCGGAGGAGGGCAATCCCGTGCCGCTGTGGGCGGCGCTGGGCGCAGCGCTGGGTGTCGCGGCGCTCCAAGTGGCCGGCCAGTGGCTCGGCTGGCGCGGAGCCGCGCTGGCAGCCGCGGCACTGGTTCTCCTGTTGGTGGCGGTGCCCAAACTGATGCCCCCCGGCTTCCTCACCATGAGGTCCGGGTTGGCCGCCGTCGTGTGGGCCCGCGCCTGCCAGGCCGGTGCCTTCTTCGCCGCGGAGTCCTTCCTGCCGCTCGGGCTGGTCGAGATGCGCGGCATGTCGCTCTTCCAGGCGGGTCTGGCGCTCACCATCGGTTCGCTCGGCTGGACGCTGGGCTCGTGGGTGCAGGCGAGACCGTGGCTGTCCCTTCGTCGAGACCAGATCATCGTCGTGGGAATGGCGTGCACCTGCGCGGGCATCGGCGCGATCGCCGTCGGAGCGTGGCACCCGTCGGGCACCCTGGCGCTGATGGCCGTGGGGTGGACCGTTGGCGGATTCGGGATGGGGCTGTCCATCGCGTCGGGCTCGCTGGCCGTCATGGCCTTGTCATCGGGATCAGAGCTGGGACGCAACACGTCGTCACTGCAGACGGCTGAGGGGCTGGGCAATTCTGTCGTCGTGGGGCTGGCCGGCACGATCTTCCATGCTCTCCACTCCGCGACGACGGCCCAGCACACCTTCGGCTGGGTCTACCTGGCGGCGATGGCGGCCACCATCGTCGGCCTGGTGGCGGCCGCACGCATCGGGCCGGTGCGCAATGCGTCGCACGGCCGTTGAGACAGTCGGGCGAGTGAGGGTGGCCCCCCGCTTGGGCCACATGAGATATTGGAGGAGTGACTTCGACAAATCCGCCGATGGACTGGTACCCGGATCCCGCTGACCCCACTCGCGAACGCTATTGGGACGGTGAGCGCTGGACACACAACACCCGCGAGGTGCAGGCGATGCCCGCGCCGGCCCAGCCCGCGTCGGATCCGTGGGCGGCACAGCAGGGCCCAGCCGGTCAGCCCCAGGGGGGCGGCTATGGCCCGTACCAGGGAGGAACCCCCCAGTCCGGTGCCCCTGCTGCCAATCCCTACGCGACGAACCCCTACGGCACCGAGCCGGCGGGCAAGCAGACCCACACCGCGGACGGGGTTGCGCTGGCTGGCTGGTGGTCGCGAGCCTTCGCGTGGATCATCGACTCGATCATCACCACCACGGTGGCGAGCCTGCTGGGCATGAATTTCGTGCGCCAGCTGACCGACGGCTTCACCAAGCTGTGGCAGGACATGCTGCAGATCGCCGAGAGCGGCGGCACCATGCCGGCCGGCGACATCGCCACGCTGGAGAAGTACGGCCTGGTGCAGCCGATGTACGCCCTGCAGGCGATCGGCGTCGCGGTGCTCTTCGGCTACCTCCTGTTGTGCTGGAAGTTCATGGGGGCCACGCTGGCCCAGCGGATGCTCGGCCTGCGGGTGGTTCCGGTGGACGAGGGGCGCGCCCCTCGCCCGCTCTCGTGGGGACGATCGATCGTGCGAGCCCTGGTGCTGACCTTCAGCGGCATGGTCTGGTTCGTCCAGCTGATCAGCTTCCTGATGCCGCTCGGCACGCGTCGTCGCCAGACGCTGCATGACCTGGCAGCTCGCACGCAGGTGGTCCGGGGTCGGTGAGCCAGCCCGCCGCCGGGTGGTATGCGGATCCGGCCCGACAGGCATCACTGCGCTGGTGGGACGGGTCCCGATGGACCACCCAGATCACCGGCGCCACCCCCAGCACAGCGTCGCCCGCCACACCCGTCCGGTTGGCCGGCTGGGGCGAACGTGTTCGGGCCTACCTGCTGGACGCCATGCCGCTGTGGTTGGTCTCACTGGTCCTCTTCGACGCCTGGCACCAGCCCTTCATCAATGAGCTGGTGGGCGTGCTGAGGGTCTCCTACCTCACCCAGGGAGGTCAGCTGCCCAGCCTGGGGATGCTCTGGGACTACGGTCTGTTCGAGATGTGGCTGGTGACGGCCCTGCCGGGCGTCGGGCTGCGGGTGGTCTACGACATGGTGACGCTGTGCTGGAAGGGTGGAACGTTGGGGCACCTCAACGGACGCCTGCGCGTGGCCCCCCAGAACGTGTGCCAGCAGCCGGGGCAGTGGGATGCCGCCCGTGGGCTGGCCTGGCCCAAGGCCCTGGTCCGCAGTCTGGTGCACCGATTGCTCGCCATCACAGGTATCGGATTTCTGCTGTGCGTCTTGTGGCCGCTGGTGGATCCAGGACGCCGAAGCCTGGCCGATCTTGCCGCCGGTACGCAGGTGGTCCACGTGGATGTGACGACCTCGCTGGGCAGCTAGGCTGTCGGGGACACTCCTGCTGCCGACCACCCGGGAATCCACGATGGCACTGAACGATCCGATCCTGTCCGAGCTGGCCGAACATTTCGGCATCGCCACCGAGTTCTGGGACTGGAAGGGTCGCGAGACCCAGATCAGCGAGGAGACCGTGATCGCGGTCCTCAAGTCCCTGGAGATCGACGCGTCAACCCCCGAACTGGCCCAGCAGGCCGTCGAGGAGCTGCGCAATCGCCCCTGGCGTCGCAAGCTGCCTGCCTGCGTGGTCCTGGAGCAGGGCCAGCCCGGTTGGGTCAATGTCCACGTCAATTCCGGTGCCGACGCGAGCCTGTACATCCGTCTGGAGAATGGCGAGCACCGAGAGACGTGGCAGTCCACGAATGACGCACCGGACCGGGAGCTCGACGGCGCCTGGATCGGCGAGGCCACCTTCCAGCTGCCGGCCGATCTGCCACTGGGCTACCACCGACTCGTGCTGCGCAGCCAGGACGTGGAGGTGGAGTCCAGCCTGATCATCACCCCGAGCTTCCTGGGCCTGCCCGCCAGCATGAATGACCGCCGCATCTGGGGCTACGCCACCCAGCTCTACAGCGTTCGCTCCAGCGATTCCTGGGGTGTGGGCGATCTCACCGACCTGGCAGACCTGTCCGTCTGGTCAGCCACCCAACAGTTCGCCGGGTATGTCCTGGTCAACCCGCTGCATGCGGCCCAACCGCAGCCGCCGCTGGAACCGTCGCCCTACCTGCCCACGAGCCGCATGTACGTCAACCCGCTCTACATCCGCCCCGAGGCGATCCTGGAGTATGCGACGCTCGACGAGTCGGATCGCAAGAAGGTCGCCAAGCTGCGCAAGAAGCTGCTCAAGGAGCTCGACGGCGTTGACGAGATCCGCCGCAATGAGTCCTGGGCCGCCAAGAACGAAGCCCTGGAGATCATCTTCCGGGCCGGTCGCAAGCCCGCCCGCGAGATGGCCTTCAACGACTTCATCCGTCGCGAGGGGCGTCAACTGCGTGACTTCGCCACTTGGTGCGCCCTGTACGAGGTCTTCGGGCCGGACTGGCGCACCTGGCCCGCCGAGCTGCGCCGGCCCACCTCTCCGGAGGTGGCCGAATTCTACCGACAGAACCAGCAGCGGGTTCGCTTCTACAAGTGGCTGCAGTGGGTGGCGGAGACCCAGCTCTCCGACACGCAGCAGGCAGCCCGCGACGCGGGCATGCCGATCGGCATCGTCAGTGACCTGGCCGTGGGCGTCAACGCGTCGGGTGCCGAGACCTGGATGCTGTCCGACGTCTTCGCCCAGGGATGCACCGTGGGCGCCCCGCCGGATGCCTACAGCCAGCTGGGCCAGGACTGGGGCCAGCCGCCGTGGCGTCCCGACCGCCTGGCCGAGCTGGGCTACGCGCCCTTCCGGCAGATGGTCCAGGGCGTCCTGCGCCATGCCGGTGGACTGCGCGTCGACCACATCATCGGACTCTTCCGCTTGTGGTGGGTGCCGCGGGGCAAGTCCGCCAAGGAGGGCACCTATGTCCGGTACGACCACGACGCGCTGATCGGCATCCTGGCGCTGGAGGCACACCGCTCCCAGGCGCTGGTGATCGGTGAAGACCTGGGCACCGTGCAGCCTTGGGTGCGTGAGTACCTGAGCCGCCGTGGCCTGCTGGGCACCTCCGTGATGTGGTTCGAACAGGACGAGCAGGGCCCCACGCCGCCGGAACGATGGCGTGAATACGCCATGAGCTCGGTCACCACGCACGACCTGCCGCCCACCACCGGCTACCTTGCGGGCGATCACATCCGTCTGCGCGATGAACTGGGCATGCTCACGGAGAGCCTGGAGGACGAGCTGGCCGAGGGTCGGGCCGAGCAGCAGGCCATGCTGGAGGCGCTGAAGCGCTATGGCGCGCTGTCCGAGGAGGACTTCGAGAGCCGCGACGTGGAGCAGATCGTGCTGGCCATGCACCGGGCGCTGACCTGGACCCCGTCCAAGGTGCTCAATGCGGCGCTCGTGGACGCCGTTGGTGATCGCCGGACCCAGAACCAGCCCGGCACCATCGACGAGTACCCCAACTGGCGAGTGCCGCTGTCCGCGCCCAATGGCAAGCCGATGCTGCTCGAGGACGTCTTCGAGAGCGAACGAGCCAGCCGCCTGGCCGCTGTGATGAACGGCTACACGCAGCTGCCCGAAAGCCGCTGACCGCTCAGCGCACTCGGATCCCGGCAGCCTCGAATTCCTGGAGGACTGCCGGGACACGGGCCGGGTCGACGGCCGCGGTGAGGTCCATCCGCACGGTCGTCGTGAAGCCCTCGCTCGTGGCATCCAGGGCGGTGGCGCGCACGCAGTGGTCGGTCGCGATGCCCACCACGTCCACGTGGCTGACCCGGTGTCGCAGCAACCAGTCGACCAGGTTCTCACCGCCCTCGTGGCCGCCGACGGTGCCCTCGAAGGCCGAGTAGGCGGCGCTGTAGGAGCCCTTGTCGAAGACGGCGTCGAACTCGACGTCGGCCAGCGCCGGGTGGAAGTCCTGGCCGGGCGTTCCCACGACGCAGTGCGGGGGCCAGCTGTCGACGAAGTCGGGTTGGTCGCTGAAGTGCGCGCCCGGATCGATGTGGTGGTCTCGGCTGGCCAGCACATTCGCGTAGCCGCCGCGGTCGTCGGCCAGGAGCTCGGCGATCCGGGCGGCCACGTCATTGCCTCCGGCGACGCCCAGGGAGCCTCCCTCACAGAAGTCCTGCTGGACGTCGACGACGATCAGGGTGCTGAACATGGGGGAGGGCCTTTCGTTTTTTGGGGGGCTTGGGGAGTCAGATGTTGCGGGGAATGGCCGAGTGCAGGTAGGGGTTGTAGGCCTCGTCGCCCTCGGAGTCGAGGATGATCGTCGGAATGGCGGGCTCGCCGCGGCTGACGCGCAGGGCAGCAACCGGTAGCTCGGCGCGGGACCGGTCGTGGCGTTCGCGGGCCTTCTCAATGGGTTCGCGGCCCACCACCTGGCCGTTCTCCACCAGCGGCACCATCAGCTGGCGGTCATTGGCGTCGCCCGTCGGAGGAGTGCCGATGCCGATGATCTCCGCCTCCGCCACGCCGCGCTCGTCGAAACGGCGCATGGCGAACTTGCGCCCACCGACGGTGTTCTTGTTGGCGGACTTCTTGGCCACCGGATAGAGCTCGGCCTCGGGGGAGTCGTCCTTGGCGCGGGCCACCAGCTTGTAGACGAAGCCGCAGGTGGGGTGGCCCGATCCGGTCACCACGGAGGTGCCCACGCCGAAGCCGTCGACGGGGGCGCCGCGCAGGGCTGCGATCTGCCACTCGTCCAGGTCGCTGGTGACGATGATCCGGGTCTCGGTGGCGCCCAGGTCATCCAGCAGATCACGCATCTGGCGGGCCACGATCGCATGGTCACCCGAATCCAGACGGATCGCGCCGAGCTTGCCGTCGGTGAGGCGGACCGCGGTACGCACGGCCTCCTCCAGGTCATAGGTGTCGACGAGCAATGTGGTGTCCGTGCCGAGCGCAGCGAGCTGCGCGGCGAAGGCGTCCTCCTCGCTGTCATGCAGGAGCGTGAAGGAGTGGGCGGCCGTGCCTCCGGTGGGGACGCCCCAGCGCTTGCCCGCCTCCAGATTGGAGCTGGACGAGAAGCCTGCGACATAGGCCGCGCGGGCAGCAGCGACGGCGGCCTGCTCCTGGGCGCGGCGGGATCCCATCTCGATGCACGGGCGGCCCTCGGCCATCGCGGTCATCCGGCTGGCGGCCGACGCGATGGCGGAATCGTGGTTGTAGATGCTGAGCAGCACCGTCTCCAGCACGCAGGCCTCGGCAAAGCTGCCCTCCACGCGCAGCAAGGGTGCACCCGGGAAGTACATCTCGCCCTCGGGGTAGCCCCACATGTTGCCGGTGAAGCGGTAGTCGCGCAGCCACGCGGCCAGTCCCTCGTTGACGACGTCGGTCTCCAGCAGCCAGGCGACGGTCTCCTCGTCGAAGCGGAAGTCCTCGAGGGCCTGAAGCATCCGGCCGACGCCCGCGACCACGCCATAGCGACGGCCCTCGGGCAGGCGCCGGGGGAAGAGCTCGAAGATGCTGCGCCGAAAGGCGGTCCCCGAGCCCATGGCCGCACGGATCATGGTCAGCTCGTAGTGGTCGGTGAGCAGAGCAGTCGTCATGGGCCCAACCTATTGGACAGGGGGGTAGGGCCGAAAGAGGTTCGACGTGCACCGTCCACTCCGCACGTCGCGGTGGCTCAGGCCTCCGCTGCAGCACGTGCCCTGCGAAGTTCGACGTGCTGAGTCCGGATCAGGGCGGATGATCACAATGCTCGCCGCAGTGCCACACGCGGGCGCTGCATGGGGCTGGTGCTTGCTGGGTAGGCAACAATGGGGCGCATGAGCAGCGAGCCCACCATCACACCGTCGGGTGGTACGGCGGTCGTCGAGCGCACCGACGAGCAGGCTGCGGCGCAACAGCCGTGGGTGACGCTCGTCTGGGATGACCCGGTCAACCTGATGAGCTACGTCACGCATGTCTTCACCAGCTATTTCGGATTCTCCCGGGAGAAGGCCGAGCAGTTGATGCTGCAGGTGCACAATGAGGGCAAGTGCGTGGTCTCCAGCGGCGGCCGCGAGCAGATGGAGCGCGACGTCAGTGCGATGCACGACTACGGCCTGTGGGCCACGATGGAGCGGGCGGAATGAGGGGCGTCGAACCGGAGCATGACCACCTGGCGATCCACTTCGATCGCGACGAGGCGGCACTGCTGGCCAGCATCGTCGACCAGCTGGCGGAGTTGCTGAGGCAGCAGGACATGCCCGTGGAACAGATCGGCCCGGTCGCGGAGGCGGCGGACCCCTTTGCCCAGTGGGAGGCCGAGTTCAGCGGCTCGGCGGGGCCCACCGTCGAGGATCCCGATCTGGATGCACTGGACCAGGCCGATCCAGTCATCCGTCGACTCTTTCCGGACGCCTACCCCGATGACCCAGCCGCCTCGCACGACTTTCGGCGCTTCACCCAGCCGCAACAGCGCAGCCGCAAGGTGGCCGACGCGCAGCTGGTGGTCGCCGACCTGCAACAAACCTCCCGCAAGGGCATCTGTCGCATCCCGTTGGACCATGCCACGGCCTGGCTCAAGACGCTCACCAATGTGCGGCTCTCGCTGGCCGCTCGGCTGGACATCACCGACGAGGTGAGCGCCGAGGAGGCTGCCCAGCGTCCCAAGAGCGATCCGCGGGCATGGATGCACGAGATCTACCAGTGGACCGGTTGGGTCCAGGAGTGCCTCGTCGAAGCCCTCTGATCGGGCCACGACCCGGCGGTGAATGTGAGATACCACTCACTTGCACCGCATTGCTTAGGCTTACCTAAGTTGGGCGTACCATCAATCCATGATCGAAGCCATCAGTCTGTCGGCGGCCCCCCTGGGGGAGCAGCTGGTCCTGGTGCGCGCTGACGGCAGCCCGGAGCTGTGCCGCCGTCTGGCCGCTCTCGGGATCCGCCGGGGCGCCCAGCTCTCCCTGGTGAACCGGACCAGCGGCGGGGGCCGCGTGGTCAACGTCGCAGGATCACGGATCGCCCTGGATCCGTCCATGCTGCAGCGCCTGTTCGTGGAGGTGGGCGCGCGATGAGCATTGACCAGGACTCCCCGAAACTGCTGCAGATCAGCACTCGCGCCGTGGTGCCCAGCGCCAAGGCGTGCTGCGAGGACACCTCCGGTGCCGGCGCCGGTTCCGGCGCTCCCGTCGTGGCGCTGGTTGGCGCGCCCAATGTGGGCAAGTCCACCCTGTTCAACAGCCTCACCGGATCACGCGTGACCATGGGCAACTGGCCCGGCACCACTGTCAGTGTCTCGCGGGGCGTGTGGCGCACGGCTGGCCCGGACTCGGCGGACATGACCCTGATCGACCTGCCGGGCGCCTACTCACTTGACCCCGTCAGCCCCGACGAGGCACTCACCCGCGAACTGTTGGTGGACGGGCCCGTCGACGAGCGTCCAGATGTCACCGTCGTCGTGGCCGATGCCGCGCACCTGGCGCGTTCGCTGTACATCGTCACCCAGCTGCGCGAGCAGCCCACCAAGGTGATCGTGGCGCTCAGCATGCTCGACGTGGCTCGCCACCGCGGTATCGAGGTGGACACCTTTGCCCTCGCCTCGGAGCTCGGCTGCCCCGTGGTGGCCATCGACCCGCGTCGCCGTCAGGGGATCGAGAACCTCACCTCGGCGGTCAGCGAGGCCCTGGGGTCGCCGCGTCCGCGGCCCCGTTCGTTGTCCGCGATCCCCGGCCCGGAGCTGTCCGTGCTGGACGCGGATCTGGTGCGCGAGGACGAGCGCTTCGCCTTCATCGACGAGGCTGTGGCCGCGGGCACCCGGGACTCGGCCGAGGCTCGGGCCTCGTGGAGCGATCGCGTGGACCGCTGGGTCACGGCTCCCGTCATCGGGCCGCTGATCTTCATGGCCGTCATGTGGGTGGTCTTCCAGGTCACCACCACGGTGGCGGCACCCCTGCAGGACGGTCTGGACGCCTTCTTCGTCGGGCCGGTGAGTGACTTCGCCCGTTCCCTGCTGGCCGGCATCGGTCTGGGCGGCAGTTGGGTGGAGGGACTGCTGGTCGACGGCCTGGTGGCCGGCGTCGGCATGCTGTTGACCTTCGCACCCCTGATGGCCCTGATGTTCCTGCTGCTGGCGCTGCTGGAGGACTCCGGCTACATGGCACGCGCCGCAGTGGTGACGGACCGGATGATGCGCAGTCTTGGCCTGCCGGGCCGCGCCTTCCTGCCGCTCGTGGTGGGTTTTGGCTGCAATGTGCCCGCCATCTCCGCCACCCGCATCCTGCCGCAGGTGCGCCAGCGCATCCTGGTGGCCCTGCTGGTGCCGTTCACCAGCTGCACCGCCCGTCTGACGGTCTACGTGCTGGTGGCCACCACCTTCTTCGGCACGTGGGCCGGCACCGTTGTCTTCGCCATGTACCTGGTCAGCATCCTGATGGTGGTGGGCGTGGGACTGCTGCTGCGCAAGACGCTGTGGCGAACCATGGGCGCCGAACCGCTCGTGCTGGACCTGCCGCCCTACCAGGTGCCCACCGCCCGGCTGACCGCGAGTGTGACCTGGGTGCGGCTGAAGGGCTTCCTCAAGACGGCCTCGGGCATCATCGTCGCGACGGTCTGTCTGGTGTGGGCCCTGCAGTCCATTCCCGCCAGCACGGCCCATTCCTTCGGCGAGGTGCCGGTGGAGGAATCGGTCTACGGCGTCGCGGCGCAGGCCGTCACACCGGTCTTCGAACCGACCGGCTTTGCCCAGTGGCAGACCACCTCCGCCCTGGTGGTGGGCTTCGTGGCCAAGGAGGCCGTCATCTCCTCCTGGGCCCAGACCTATGCCGTCGACGAGCCAGAGGAGGGCGGCGACCCCGGAAGTCTGGGGGAGCGGATCACCGCGGACTTCGAGAAGAGCTCCGACGGGCACCCATTGCCCGCCGTGATCGCCTTCCTGGTCTTCATGCTGGCCTACACACCGTGTGTTGCCACCCTGGCCGCGCAGAAGCGCGAGATCGGATGGCGCTGGACCCTGTTCGGCATCGGCATGCAGCTGGTGGTGGCCTGGACCGCCGCGGTGGCGGTCTTCCAGATCGGCCGGTTGTTCTGGTGAGCGGCCCCCTGTCCGCGGTGCTGGCGGCCTTCGAGGGCGGTGCCAGCAGCCTCGACGAGGTGGCGGCGCGCACCGGCCTGTCCGACGACGTGGTGCGCACCAGCGTGGACCACCTGCGTCGGATGGGGCGCATCGAGGCGCGAGAGCTCAGCATGGGCTGCCCGAGCGGGGGCTGTGGCTCCTGTGCCTCGGGCACCGTCGACGGTGCGGCCGGGTGCGGCTCGACGGGTCCCGCGCAGACACGTCGCGGGCCGGTCCTGGTGCAGCTTGGCCTGCGTCGCTCGGGCTAGACTTGTCCGTCAACCACGGTGAGGTGGGCGGTCGCTGTGCCGCACGGACGGGAGATGGTCATGGCTTTGGAGATCGAGCGCAAGTTCAGGCTGCCGGAGGGCGCCCCCATCACCGAGCTCGGTGAGGTTGCGGCCCTGCGGTCCCGACGCGAGATGTCGCTGCGGGCCACCTATTTCGACACCCCGGGCCTGGACCTGGCGCGCGCCGGCATCACCCTGCGTCGTCGCACCGGCGGGCATGACGAGGGTTGGCACCTCAAGCTGCCCGCCACCGGGGATGCCCGGCAGGAGATCGCGGAGCCGATCGTCGAGGGGAGCAGTGAGCTGCAGGTGCCCGGAGTTCTGCGGGCGCGCGTTGTCGACGTGATTGGCCAGGCTCCACTGGCGCCCATCGCCCAGATGGACACCGAGCGTGCCGAGACCACGCTGACCAGCCCGGACGGGGCCCCGCTGGCCCTGCTCTGTGAGGACGCCGTCACCGTGACCCGTGCTGGCCAGGTGCAGCAGTGGCGCGAGGTGGAGGTGGAACTCACGCAGGGAGACGAGCAGGACCTGGAGCGGATCTCGCAGGCGCTGGTGGAGCGTGGGGCCACGGCCCAGCCGCAGGTCTCCAAACTGGTGCAGGCCCTGGGTGACCTGCTCTCCGCCCGGAGCGACGAGCCGTTGACTGCCGCCCAGGTGGTGGGCGCCTACATCGCCGCCCAGGTGGGCGTGCTCCAGGCCCGCCAGGAGCAGGTGCGTGAGGACGCGCCCGACGCGGTGCACAAGATGCGGGTGGCCACCCGTCGCCTGCGCAGCACGCTCAAGACCTTCCGCGACCTGCTGGACCGTGAACGCACCGACGCGCTGCTGCCGGAGATCAAGTGGCTGGCCGACCAGCTGGGTGGACCGCGTGACGCCGAGGTGCTGCGTGACCGGCTGAATGCCGCTGCTGCGGCGCTGCCCGACGAGTTGGTCCACGGGCCGGTGCGGGAGCGGATGGGCTCCGAGCTGGAGCAGCGGCACGCCCACGTGCACGCCGAGCTGGTGGCGGCGATGGACTCGCCGCGACATGCCGCACTGCTGGACGAGTTGGTGCGGCTGGTCCAGGATCCGCCCTTCTTGCCCGCAGCCCACGCCCCGGCGGAGAAGTCGCTGCCCAAGCCATTGCGCAAGGCGGGCCGCAGGGTGGTCCGGTTGTGGGACGCGGCGCAACAGGCCGGGGGAGAGGAGTGCGGCGAGTTGGCGCACGAGGCGCGCAAGAAGGCCAAGGCCTGCCGCTATGCCTGGGAGGCCGTGGTGCCCGCCTTCGGCAATGCGAAGCAGGCCGCCGCGGCCTGGGAGGCGGTCACCGAGACGCTCGGCAGCGCCCAGGACAGCGTCGTCGCCCGCGAGCGGCTGTTGGAGTTGGCGGAGGTGGCCCAGGGGGCAGACGAGCCCACTTTCAGCTACGGAGTGCTCTACGCGCTGGAGCTCGGCCACCAGGACGACGCCCACGGGGAGGCCGACGAGGCGATCCGCCGGGCCCGCAAGGAGTCCCGGCTCTGAATCAGGGGACGGGGTGAATCAGGAGAGCGGGATGGCGCGGTCGTCGTGGTCGACGAAGCGACGACCGCCGAGCGGCCGGGCCAGCGTGAAGTCATAGGCCTTGCCGATGCCGACCGCCTCCACACTGCCGCTGCTCCCGGTGGTGACCTCGACGGTCAACTTCACGCGGTCCACCGCCTCCTCGATCAGGTGGTGTGCCTGCAGGAAGTCTTTTCCCACGGTGTAGTGCATCGTGAAGCTGACCGGGTCATTGCCCCTGATGATGCGCTCGACGGCCACCGGTGCGGTGGATCGCCCCAGCCCGCAGCCACCGAGGGTGCCCGCTCCGAACAGGCCGGCGACCGCCATCAGGCTGCGACGCGCGAAGGGGCGTTCGGTGGCCAGCCGGAACCACGGGGCACGGTGGAATGGGGGATTCTGGGGCATGGGGCCTCCTCGGCTGGTGCCCGTCGGGTGTCTTGGGTTCTATCATGGCTCGGGTTGAAAGGACGTGCGAGTGATCCCCTTCGAGTCAGAGATCGGCAGCGATGCACCGATCGGCATCTTCGACTCAGGCTTCGGTGGCCTGACCGTCGCCCGGTCGATCGTCGACCAGTTGCCGAACGAGGACATCGTGTACCTGGGTGACACCGCCCGCACCCCGTACGGTCCGCGACCCATCGCCGAGGTTCGCGCCTATGCCATCGAATGCATGGACCGGCTGGTCACCCATGGTGTCAAGGCATTGGTGATCGCCTGCAATTCCGCGTCGTCGGCGGCCCTGCGTGATGCGCGGGAACGCTACGACGTGCCGATCATCGAGGTGGTGCTGCCGGCCGCTCGTCGTGCCGTGGCCGCCACCCGCAACAGTCGGATCGGCGTGATCTGCACCGAGGCCACGGCCAATTCCCGCTCCTACAACGACGCGGTGGTGGTGGCCCCGCAGATCCAGTTGACCACGCAGGCCTGCCCCCGATTCGTCGAGTTCGTCGAGGCGGGCATCACCGGTGGCGACGAACTGCTCGCGGTGGCCCGGGAGTACCTGGAGCCGATCCAGCGTGCCGGCTGCGACACGCTGATCCTGGGCTGCACGCACTACCCGCTGCTCCAGGGCGTCATCAGCTATGTCCTGGGCGACGAGGTGACGCTGGTGAGTTCCTCGACGGAGTGCGCCAAGGCCACCTACGCCGTCCTGCAGCGTCGGGAACTGCTGCACCACGAACCGCGTGAGGCGCAGCGGCTCTTCCTGACCACCGGGTCGCACCAGGACTTCGAGGGTGTCGGGAGCCGGTTGATGGGCGGCTTCGTCCAGGACGTGCAGCGCATCGCCTTGTGATTCCTACCTCGGGAGGTGGCACCATGGAAGGGCACACATCCACCGAGGCGAGGAGACAGCCATGTGCATGAAGGTCACCTGTGACAAGTGCAACAAGCCCACCTGGCAGGGCTGCGGCCAGCACATCGAAGAGGCGCTCAAGGACGTGAAGCCCGAGGATCGCTGCACCTGCCCCCGCTGAACACCCGGATCGGCCCAGTCATCGCGACGGTGACTGGGCCGGGCCACATCCACGCCCCGAAAGGAAGTTTGCCATGTCCCAGACCGTGAAGGCCGTCATCTCTCGCTCCAAGGATGCCGACGTCGAGGTGGTCGACATCGTCGTCCCCGATCCCGGCCCCGGCGAGGCCGTCGTGAAGGTGCAGGCGTGCGGCGTGTGCCACACCGACCTGCACTACAAGCAGGGCGGCATCAATGACGACTTCCCCTTCCTGTTGGGGCATGAGGCCGCGGGCATCGTCGAGTCCGTCGGAGAGGGCGTCACGAATGTGCAGCCCGGTGACTATGTCGTGCTGAACTGGCGCGCCGTGTGCGGCCAGTGCCGCGCCTGCCTCAAGGGCGAGCCCTGGTACTGCTTCAACACGGCCAATGCCACCCAGAAGATGACCTTGGTCGATGGCACCGAGCTGACCCCGGCGCTGGGCATCGGCGCCTTCGCGGAGAAGACCCTGGTGGCCGCGGGCCAGTGCACCATCGTCGACGAGAAGGCCGAGCCGGCCGTCGCCGGCCTGCTGGGGTGCGGCGTGATGGCCGGTCTGGGCGCCGCGCTCAACACCGGTGAGGTCAAGCGCGGCGAGTCCGTGGCCGTGATCGGCCTGGGCGGTGTGGGCATGGCCTCGGTGGCCGGGGCAGTGCTGGCCGGTGCGTCGAAGATCGTCGCGGTGGACACCGACGAGCGCAAGCTGGAGACCGCCCGAAAGCTGGGTGCCACCCACACCGTGCACTCCACCGATGGTGGCACGGTGCAGAAGATCCAGGAGATCTGCGACGGCTTCGGGGCGGACGTGGTGATCGACGCCGTGGGCCGGCCGGAGACCTTCCAGCAGGCCTTCGAGGCGCGCGATCTGGCCGGCCGGGTGGTGCTGGTGGGCGTCCCGACGCCGGACATGGTCTGGGAGACGCCGCTGATCGAGATCTTCAGCCGGGGCGGCGCCATCAAGAGTTCCTGGTACGGCGACTGCCTGCCCAGCCGCGACTTCCCGATGCTCGTTGACCTCTACCTGCAGGGCCGGCTGCCGCTGGACGCCTTCGTCACCGAACGGATCCAGCTGGACCAGGTGGAGCAGGCCTTTGGCAAGATGGCCTCGGGCGACGTGCTGCGCAGCGTCGTCGAACTGGAGCACTGAGACCAACCACAGCGGCCCGATCGGCCCCAGGAGGACACGCATGAGCACGCTTCGCATTGACCACGCCGTCGTCAGCGGCACCTTCAGTCTGGATGGCGAGACCTTCGACGTCGACAACAATGTCTGGGTGCTGGGTGACGACGCCGAATGCGTGGTGATCGACGCACCGCACGATGTTGATGCGATCCTCGACGTGGTGGGGGAGCGCACCGTGCGGGCGATCGTCTGCACCCATGCCCATGACGACCACGTCCGCTTCGCCCCGGACCTGGCCGCCCGCACCGGGGCGCCGATCATGCTCCACCCCGACGATGCCGATCTGTGGAAGCTGACCCACCCGGATCGAGACCCGGACCTGCCGCTGGCCGACGGGCAGGTGCTCGACGTGTGCGGCACCGACGTGCGCGTGCTGCACACCCCCGGCCATGCGCCCGGCGGCGTCTGCCTGTACGTGCCCAGCCTCGGTGTCGTCTTCACCGGTGACACTCTCTTCCAGGGCGGGCCAGGCGCCACGGGCCGCTCCTTCTCCAGCCGGGAGGTGCTGGAGCACAGCATCCGCGAGAAGCTCTTCGCGCTGCCGCAGGAGACAGTGGTGCACACCGGGCACGGTGACTCGACCACGATCAGTGCCGAGGCCGAGGCTCTTGGTCGCTGAGGCCCCTGCACCGGGCCAGCTGACCGAACATCCGGACCTGGCCCGGCTGCGGGCGCGCCCACGATCCGTGCTGGCCGATGCCGTCGCGGTGGTTCTGGACCCGACGATGACGCTCTTCGCCGGGCTGGTGGTCACGATCCTGCACGCGATGTGGCCACACGCCCTGGCCGGTCTGGGCTGGGTGGCGCTGGCTGCCCTCTTCGTCGTGGTCTCCCCACTGGCGGTGCTGGAGGTCTGCGTGCGCCGCGGGTGGGTCTCCGACCTCCAGGTGGTGCGCCGCGAAGAACGGGTCAAGCCGCTGCTGCTGGTGATCGCGATGGTGCTGCTGGGCCTGGGAGTGCTCGTGGTGCTGAGCGCTCCCCGGGTGCTGCTGGCCTTCGTCGGGGCAGTTCTGGTGGGGCTGACCGCCATGACTGCCATCAGCGTGAAGTACAAGGCGTCCTTCCATGCCGGGGTACTGGCAGCCATGGGAGCAGTCGTCGCCGTCGAGGTGGGCTGGTGGACGGTGGGCGTCAGCCTGCCATTGCTGGGCCTGCTGGCGTGGGCCCGGTGGCGCGCCGGGCGGCACAGCACCGGCCAGGTGCTGGTGGGCGCCCTGCTCTGCTCGGTGCTGGTTGGCGGCAGCTTCGCACTGCTGCACTGATGCTGGCGGTCGGACGCGGACTCGCCATGAACCGCTAGATTTGGTGCATGACTGACGCGAACACCCCCGGAACCCGTATCGACGGCCGCGCGGCCGACCAGCTGCGCGAGGTCAAGATCACCCGCAACTGGCTGGACCATGCCGAAGGCTCCTGCCTGGTGGAGTTCGGCAAGACCCGCGTCCTGGTGGCGGCCAGCGTCGAGGAGGGCGTCCCGCGGTGGATGAAGGGCCAGGGCAAGGGCTGGGTGACCAGCGAGTACGAGATGCTGCCCCGCTCCACCCACACCCGCAGCGGCCGTGAGTCCCGCAAGGGCAAGGTGGGGGGACGCACCCACGAGATCAGTCGCCTGATCGGCCGTGCGCTGCGCGCCGTCATCGACTACGAGGCGCTGGGCGAGAACACCATCGTGATCGACTGCGACGTGCTGCAGGCCGACGGCGGCACCCGCACCGCGTCGATCACCGGTGCCTATGTGGCGCTGGCCGACGCCGTGGAGTACCTGCGCGGCAAGGGCGCCCTGAATGGCGAGCCGCTCAAGGACTCCGTGGCCGCCATCAGCGTCGGCGTCGTGGACGGCACCCCGATGCTGGACCTGGCCTACACCGAGGACTCCACCGCCGACACCGACATGAACATCGTCGTCGCCGGCAATGGTGACTTCATCGAGGTGCAGGGAACCGCCGAGGGCGTCCCCTTCGACCGCGACACGCTGAACACCCTGCTGGACCTGGGCCTCAAGGGCTGCAGCGAACTCAAGGCCCTGCAGGCCGCGGCTCTCGAGGTCAACTGATGGAGGGCGAGACTCGCGCCCAGGTGGTGCTGGCCACCAACAATGCCAAGAAGCTCGCCGAGCTGCGCGCAGCGATGGACAGCCTGGACCTGCCGATCGAGGTGCTCAGCCTCTCCGACGTCGAGCCCTATCCGGAGCCCGACGAGACCGAACGCACCTTCGAGGGCAATGCGCTGATCAAGGCGCGCGAGTGCGCCCTGCGCACCGGCCTGCCGGCGCTGGCCGACGACTCGGGCATCGAGGTGGGGGCGCTCAACAACTGTCCCGGTGTGCGTTCCGCCCGCTGGGCCGGCACCCGAACCGGCGACCGCGCCACCGACGACCAGGCCAACAATGACTTGCTGATCGCCCAGATCTCCGATGTCCCTGAGGGGCAGCGCGAGGCGCGCTTCGTGTGTGCGATGGCCTTCGTCATTCCCGACCAGATGGGCGGGATGCGGCACTGGGAGTCGCTGCGCGCCGAATGGCCGGGACAGATGGCCTTCGAGCCGCGTGGCGAGAATGGCTTCGGCTACGATCCGTTGTTCATCCCCGACGACGCCCCTCAGGTGGATGGGCGCCGGCTCACCAGTGCGGAACTCGATCCTGCCCACAAGAACGAGATCTCGCACCGGGGCCAGGCGGTCCGCCGGATCGTGCCGGCCGTGGCAGGTCTGCTGAACCTCAAGATGCCCGAGGAGGGCGCCGGGTTCAGCGGAAACGACCAGAAGGAGTCCTGACCGTGCAGCAGTACCTTGACCTGCTCCGGTTGGTGCTGGAGGAAGGCGCCCAGAAGGGCGACCGCACCGGCACCGGCACGCGCAGCATCTTCGGCCACCAGATGCGCTTCGACCTGGCCGAGGGCTTTCCGCTGCTGACCACCAAGAAGCTGCACACCCGCAGCATCTTCGGTGAGCTGCTCTGGTTCCTGCGTGGCGACACCAACATCGCCTGGCTGCACCAGAACAAGATCACCATCTGGGACGAGTGGGCCGACGAGAACGGTGACCTCGGTCCCGTCTACGGCTATCAGTGGCGCAGCTGGCCCACCCCATCGGGGGAGCACGTGGACCAGATCGCCAAGGTGATCCAGTCCATCAAGACCAACCCCGATTCCCGCCGACACATCGTGAGTGCCTGGAATGTGGCCGACGTGGACCAGATGGCCCTGCCTCCGTGCCATGCCCTCTTCCAGTTCTACGTGGCCCCCGGCGTCGACGGTGGGCGAGGCAGACTCAGCTGCCAGCTCTACCAGCGCAGCGCCGACCTCTTCCTGGGCGTGCCCTTCAACATCGCCTCCTATGCGCTGCTCACCCACCTGGTGGCGCAGGTCTGCGACCTGGACGTGGGTGACTTCGTGCACACCTTCGGAGACGCCCACCTGTACTCGAACCACGTCGAACAGGCCAGGCTGCAGCTGACCCGTGAGCCGCGGCCGTTGCCGCAGCTGCGGTTGAACCCCGACGTCCGCGAGATCGACAGGTTCGAACTCGCGGACATCGAGATCGTCGGCTACGACCCCCACCCCGGCATCAAGGCGCCGATTGCTGTCTGATTGAGCAAGGGGACGACCCCCTTGAACAGGAATGAGCAAGGGGGACGACCCCCCTTGAACCCCCGCAGCACTCGCGCGAAACACTCACCCGGTTCCTGCGCTGACTGGGGTGAACTGGCAGGATGGGGTGAAGACCGAGGAGACCTGCCATGCGAGTGATTGCCATTGCCGTCGTCAGCGAGAACGGCGTGATCGGGGACGGCCAGGACCAACCCTTCAAGTTCCGTGAGGACTGGGCACGCTTCAAGCAGACCACCCTGGGTCACCCGATCATCCTGGGCCGCCACACGCATGAGGCGATCGGTGGCTACCTACCCGGGCGCACCACCATCGTCGTCAGCCGTGATCCGGAACAGATCGAGCTGAGCGACGATCCGGACGCGCCCAGCTTCGCCGTCGGCTCGGTGGAACTGGCCCTGGAACTGGCCGAATCGCTCGACGACGTCTGCTTCGTCTGCGGCGGTGGTCAGGTCTACGAGAACGCGTGGGAGTACCTGACCGAGCTGGACATCACCCAGGTGCACCAGCGCGCGGAGGGCACCGTCCTGTTCCCGGAGATCGACCCCGAGGAGTGGCTGCTGCTGCACCGCGAGCCGCGCGCCCAGTTCGACTTCACCCGCCTCTTCCCGATCACCCGCACCGATCGACTGACACTGGTCCCCGTCGGTCCCGACGACCTGGACGACTGGGCCCGCCTCTACTCGGCCTCCGACCTTCCCGAGGTTCCGCTCGAGCGCCACCGGGTTGGCCTCGAGGCCAATGTGGAGCACTGGCTCAATGACGGGCTGGGCTACTGGTTGGCCAAGGAGAGCCTGCACGACCGTCCGGTGGGCGTGGGCGGTGTGCGCCGTTCCAAGGAGAATCCCGACGACACCTGGAGCCTGTACTACCGCTTCGAGGAGGGCTCGCGGAACCAGGGTTATGCCGTGGAGATCGCCAAGGCCGGCGTCGCGGCACTCAAGGTGCTGGATCCCGATTCCGAGCTGCGGGCCGTGCTGCGTCCGGACAATGCCGCTGCCTGCGCCGTCGCGGAGAAGGTGGGCCTGCTCCCCACCGGCGAGACCAGTGACGAGCGTGGCCCCTTGCAGATCTGGTCCGCCGTGGTGGCCACCCTGTGAGCTCGTGAGGAGCACCGCCAGCATCCTGCACCTGGATCTGGACGCCTTCTTCGCGTCGGTGGAACAGCGCGACAAGCCGTCGCTGCGGGGAAAGCCGGTGATCGTCGGGGGAGTTGGCCAGCGTGGAGTGGTCTCCACTGCCAGCTATGAGGCCCGCGCCTTCGGTGTCCGATCCGCGATGCCCTCCCACGAGGCCCGACGCAAGGCTCCGCACGCCGCTTTCCTCTCTGGCCGCTTCGATGCCTACCGGCAGTCGAGCCGGATCGTGATGCGGCTCCTGCACGAGCTCTCGCCGCTGGTGGAACCCCTGAGCATCGATGAGGCCTTCGTTGACCTGGAGGCGGGTGGTCATGACTGCAGCGACCTCGGCGCGTTGCGGGCACTGGGGCAGAGGTTGCGGGCCGATCTCTTCGAACGCACGGAGGGTCTGACGGCCAGCGTCGGCCTGGGGTCCAGCAAGTTCATCGCCAAGGTGGCCAGCGAGATGGCAAAGCCCAATGGTCTGGTGGTGGTTCCCCCGGGCAGCGAGGTGGAGGTCATCTCGCCGCTGCCTGCCCGCGCCGTCCCGGGCGTGGGGCCGGCGACGATGGAGAAGCTGGAGCGGCTGGGGATCCGGACCGTCGCGGACCTGCAACGTGTCCAGGTGCAGGAACTCTCCCGCGAGGTGGGGCGCAGTTGGGGTCATGGTCTGCACGAATTGGCCTTCGCCCGCGACGACCGACCGGTCAGCCCCCATCGCGAGGCCAAGAGCATCTCCGTGGAGGACACCTTCGAGACCGATCTGACCGACCGCGTCGAGCTGGAGGCGATGGCCGCCCGCGATGCCGCCATCGTCGCCGCACGCCTGCGGGCCTCGGGGCAGTTTGCCCGCACCATCACCCTGAAGGTGCGCCTGGCGGACTTCACCACCTGGACCCGGTCCCGCACCCTCAACGGCGCGACCGACTCGACGGACCGCATCACGGACGTGGCGCGGGAATTGCTGCAGGCCCTGGATGTGCGCGAGGGCATCCGACTCCTGGGCGTCGGCGTCTCCAATTTCACCCTGGCCGCGCAGGAGGAACTCTTCGTCCTGGCCGGCGACGACGTCGTGGTCACCGAGGAACAGACCACCACCGAGGCACCGCCCCACCGGCGTCGCGGACGAGGGGAGTGGAGCCCCGGCAGCGAGGTCGAGCACCCCGAGTACGGGCGCGGCTGGGTCTGGGGCTCGGGCCTGGGGCGGGTCACGGTCCGCTTCGAGACCCGGCTCACCGGCGTCGGGCCAGTGCGGACCTTCCGCACCGACGACGAGAGCCTGACCCGCCCGGCATCCCCGCTGCCGATGACCTGGGACGTGGAACAGGACGACTGACCGGTGTGGATTGTTCTTGATCCCCTGTATACATAGGATCTCGCGCTACCTGTAGATGGGATTCCCGGCATGGGGAATCTGTCAGAAGTGGTGTCTGCGTTGGCGGCTGTCGGTGCACTGGTCGCAGCTGTCTGGGCTGGCTTGACGGCGAAGAAGCTCTATGACATGGAGACCAGGCGCGACGAAATGAGCTCCGAGTTGCAGCGTCGCCGAGCCGCTTCGCGGGTCAGTGCTTGGGTGTGCACTCACTTCCCGGAAGGCGTCAATGAGGGCGCCAACCGTCGTGATGGAGTGATCATTGCCAATCAGGGGGACTGTCCGATCTACGACGTTCGCATCGAGAGCACGGGCAAGGACGGGCTTCAGAAGAAGGAGATCGTCCAGCATGTGCTGCCGCCGGGCGAGTACTTCGTGGGCTCTCGAAGTGATGCGTTCCAGTGGGATTCTCCGGACCAAACCCAGTGCCTTGAGGGGATCATCCGTCCGATCACGAAGAAGCCCGACTGGAGGGTGACACAGCTGAAGTTTCAGGATGCTGACGGGAATCGCTGGTTGAGAGACGAGCGCGGTCGCTTGGGAGGAGATACTCCCCTCACAGCCGCTTCTGCCACGCGCCCTCGGTGAGGCCCGGCTGGAATCCCAGGTCTCGATTGATCGAACGCATCCAGTCGTTCTCGTCGGCATTCCAGGTGTGCACGCGCCGAAGACGGGGGCGGTGCTCTGCAAGGGCCTGGTGGTTGGCCAACTTCACCAGCAGGCCCAGACGATGGCCTCGGTGGGCACGGTCCACCACGGTGACCTGTTGGAAGCAGACCTCGGGGTGGACCGGGTCGGTGGTGATGTCCGTGGACGCCACCACCGCCCCGGTCGCCTCGTGGATGGCCAGGGTGGTGACGGCCTCACGGCCAGCGGCGGCGCGAGCCGCCTCGCCACGTCGGATCCGGTCAGCGTCCCAGCATTCCGGCTCCGTCTCCAGGCCGCCGCTGGGCACCTCGGCACTGAAGTGCTCCAACAGCTGCGCGTAGCCGCAGACCAACTCGTCGGGGACGGGGCCGACGAAGCTGTGCAGCTGGTAGCCCGCAGCGTGCGGCAGTGCGTCGGCACGCAGCTCTGCCAGCTTCCCTGCATCGCCCGGCAGTGCGCACACGGAGTGCTGTTCGCACTGTTCCAGCCGGTAACCCCGGGCCAGGGCGAAGCCCGCCGCGGCGTCGTACGGGACCCGGCCCGCGCCCGTCGGGGGAGTGAGGGCATCCTCGTTCTCACCTGGACTGCGGTGTTCCGCCCAGCCCTGGACCGTCGTGCAGCCCTTCTGCCGTGCCACTCGTTCGCAGGCGGCCAGCAGAGCCGTCCCGACTCCTTGGCGTCTGGCGGGCTCGGCGACGATCACCCCCAGCTCGGCCACATTCTGGTTGTCGTTGAGCCCGCCGCTGATGCCGGCGACTCCCAGGACAGTGCCGGGATGCGGCGCCCGCTCGGCCTCCCATGAGAGCTCGGCTGCTGCCTGCCCCTCGACGGCCACCAGCGCCACTCGCCAGCGGTCCACCTGACGTCGCATCCCGTGCACCCCGGAGGCCAGCGGCGTGAAGAAGTCGTCACTGCCCAGTGTCTCGAGCGCGTCGCGTCGGCGCAGCTCGTCGCTCTGCCGCATCACCCACGACGGGGCGAAGCTGTCACTGCGGGGCACGGCGATGGTGCTGATGGTGAAGTCGGCCATGACCCCATGCTCTCGGGCAGCAAGCCCTGCGCGCCACCGGTTTTCCAACCGGCCCGCCGCAGCGGACGCGATCTTGGCCTAGACTTCACAGCCGAGCCGAAGTGGTGGAATTGGCAGACACGCAGGATTTAGGTTCCTGTGCCTTCGGGCGTGAGGGTTCAAGTCCCTTCTTCGGCACTGCTGCACCATCCTGGGCGGGAGCGCAGCCGACGAATGCGCTCCTGACGAGGGGCTGAGCAGTGTCTGAAGGACCGGGTCATTCGTTCGTCATGAGCCGGGTGTGGGAGAGGATTGGGTCACCTGAATCCGTCCCCCGAGAACAGGGCCTTCCCCCATGAGCCACACCATTCGCATCCCCGCCGTCGCCCCCTTCGAACTGCTCAGTACTGCCCCCTCGTCGACCGTCTGGGGTCGGCTTGAGGAGGCCACCGACTTTGCCGCCGTGTCCACCGTCTGGGGTGCGGCCAGCCGCCAGGGCGATCAGGTGACGCTCTGGCTCTCCGACCCGCCGGAGGCTGCTCGTCGCGCCGCAGTGGGCGATCCGGAGCCGCCGCGCCGCGGTCTGGGCCGCTTCTTCGGCGCTCAGGTGGTGGTGACCCGACGAGACCTCAAGGATTCCGACGTGGTCCTGGCCGTTCTGTTGGCGCTGCACCCGCGCGGTCGTGGCTGGCCCCAGTCGGCGCTGCCCCCCTCGGTGCAGTCCGTGGCGGTGCAGACCGTCGTGGGCCGGCGCCGGGCCGACGGCACCCCGTGGCACATCACCCGTCAGTGCGACGAGGATGCCGTGGCGGAGCTCCTGTGCGAGATGGCCGGCAGTTTCCAGCACGACAGTGGTGAGGAGAACGAGGCTCGTCTGGTGGAGTTGGCCCGCAACATGCCGGCGACGGCCGATGAGGCCCGTCGGGTCATGGACGAACTGCTCTGATCCGGACGCGTCCGATCCGCGGGGTCGGGGTCAGACCCCGAGCTCGCGGCGCAGGCGCGCCACGTGACCGGTGGCCTTGACGTTGTACTGCGCCAGCTCGATGGTGCCCTTGCCGTCGGCGTCCACGTCGATCACGAAGGTGGACCGGATCACGCCCTGGATCTCCTTGCCATAGAGCATCTTGGTGCCGTAGGCGGCGTAGGCCTCCAGCACGGTGCGCTCGGGATCACCCAGCAGGATCACGTCGAGCGACTCCTTCTCGCGGAAGCGCGCGAGCTTGGCAGGCGAGTCCGGGGAGATGCCGATCACGCGGTAGCCGGCGGCGGCCAGCTCGTCCAGCGAGGCGGTGAAGTCGACGGCCTGGATGGTGCAGCCGGGCGTCATGGCGGCGGGGTAGAAGTACAGGATCACCTTGCTTCCCGCGAAGTCGGCAAGCGTGACGATCTTCTCGTCCGCGTCGGGCAGGGCGAAGTCGGGTGCGGGGGAGCCCGCGGCAAGGCGCTCGGTCATGGCGCCACTGTAACGGGGTTCGCCGACAGCGCACAGGTGTCCACGGTGCTGACGTGGCCGGATGTCCCCGCGTGGGCATAGTCTGGGTGGGTGAATGCGGGCCCGTGCTGGCCCGACGTCGTGCAGCGCCAGACAGGAGACCCCATGGCTGACAAGAAGACCGACACCCGTTCGGCACAGCAGATCCGCGCGGACATCGCCGCGGCCCGGGCCCGGATGGGCGCCAATGTCGAGGGCCTGGTCAACGAGGTCCACCCCAAGGCCGTCAAGCAGCGGAGCGTCGACGAGGCCAAGGCCTTCGTGATGACCGAGGTGGACGCCGCCAAGAGCCAGGTGAAGGACGAGGATGGGTGGCGAACCGATCGCCTGACGCTGGCCGGTGCTGCCGCCGGTGCCGCCCTGGTGGCCCTGCTCACCGTTCGTGCCATCGTGCGTGGCATCGGCAAGAAGGCCCAGACGAAGAAGGCCCTGAAGAAGGCCGCCAAGAAGCACTGACGCGCCGCCGCGGCGGATCCGGGCAATCCCACAGGGAAAGCCACGGCAACCGCGGTCCAGGTGCCCCTCGTGGCTGGGCGCAGTGCCCCCGAACCCTCGGCTCGGGGGCACTTCGCCGTCTGCGCCACGGAATGCTGATGTCCGAACTGTTGGGAAAGCGTGACTTCATCTGTTGTTTCTTCCAATCGGTAGGTAGGCACCTGGTGAATTATTGATTTGAACCTGCCAAGTGCTGGGGACTAGGGGATTTTCCAGCGCTCACCCGCGTCCTCGAGGATGTTCGTGGAAGGTTCATAACGAATCGGCGGCTAACTCGGCCCCGCCCTCGCCGCCCGGCCCGTGTGTGGTTAGTCTTCTGTTCAATCCCCGTTCGCGTGGGGATGTTGACCACAAAGAAGTGAGGATCGCCCATGTCAACCACCAAGAAGGCGCAGCGGGTTGCCGTTGCCGGCCTGTCGATCGCTGCCGTCCTGGCCAGCACCGCCTGCGGCGGAGGTTCCAGCGACGCCGGATCCGACGAGAGCGCCGCCGCTCTCAACTGGGACCAGAGGGGCCCCATCACCTTCGTCCAGGGCAAGGACAACAACAACCTCGTCCAGCCGCTGCTCGACGAGTGGAACAAGGCCCACCCGAACGAGAAGGTCACCTTCGTGCAGCTTTCGGCCTCCGCCGATGAGCAGCGCCAGAAGATGGTGGACAATGCGAACACCAATGGCGCCAGCAACTACGACGTCCTCTACCTGGACATCGTCTGGACCGCCGAGTTCGCCGCCAAGCAGTGGGTGCACGAGCTGCCCAAGGACATGTTCCCCACGGACGGCATGCTGCAGCCCGCCGTCGACGGCGCCACCTACTTCGACAAGCTGTACGCCTACCCGACCAGCTCCGACGGCGCCATGCTGTACTTCCGCAAGGACCTGCTGGAGAAGGCCGGCATCAAGGAGACCCCCAAGACCTGGTCCGACATGAAGGCGGCCTGCACCAAGGTCAAGGCCCTGCCCGAGGGCAAGGGCATCGACTGCTACGGCGGCCAGTTCCAGAAGTACGAGGGCCTGACCTGCAACATCACCGAGATCGTCAACTCCGCCGGCGGCGAGTTCCTGGACAAGGACGGCAAGCCGCAGGTGAACTCCGAGGCCTCCCTCAAGGGCGTCCAGTGGCTGCAGGACTCCTTCAAGGACGGCACCATCCCCAAGGCCGCCACCACCTGGATGGAGGAGCCCAGCCGGCAGGCCTTCCAGGACGGCAAGCTCGTCTTCCTGCGCCAGTGGCCCTACATCTACTCCCTGATGCAGGCCAAGGACGGCAGCTCGAAGGTCAACGACAAGTTCGGCGTCGCCCCGCTGCCGGGCCTCGAGGGCCCCGGCGTGTCCACCCTGGGTGGCCACAACCTGGCCATCTCGAAGACCGCGAAGAACCTGGGCACCGCCCGTGACTTCATCAAGTGGTACGGCGAGGAGGCCCAGCAGAAGACGGCCGCCCAGAAGGCCACCCTGGCCCCCACCCGCGAGTCGCTGTACGCGGATGCGGACCTGGTCAAGCAGCTGCCCTACCTGCCCGTGCTGAAGGAGTCCATCGCCACCGCGAAGGCCCGCCCGAAGGCCGTTCAGTACAACGACGTGACCCAGGCCATCCAGGATGCCTCGGCCAATGTGATCGCCGGCAAGGACCCCAAGAGCAACTTCGAGGGTCTGCAGACCAAGCTCACCGAGCTCACCAAGGCCTGATCCCTACGGGGCCACACTGCCCGGCACGGATCGCGACCGCGGTCCGTGCCGGGCACTGCGTGACCTGCACCCGATTCCCAAAGGAGGGAAACGATGGCCACCTCAGCTGTCGAAACACCGGGCACTTCCAGCCGCAAGGTGAAGAAGAACGCCCTGAGCGACGGGCAGGGCACACTCGCCTGGGCCCTGGTTGCTCCCACCCTCGCGGTCATCCTGTTCGTGGTCGGCCTGCCGATCATCCTCAGCGTGATCGAGTCCTTCTACAAGACCAGCAACGGCATTGACCCGACCACGGGTCTGGCCGACTCCGGCACCAAGTTCGTGGGCCTCGAGAACTACGTCAACGCCCTCACCTCGAACTCCACCGCCGTCGAAGGCGTCTTCGGCTCACTGCCGCGCCTGACGAATGCCTTCGTCAACAACATGTGGTTCACCATCGTCTGCGTCTCGATCGAGACCGTGCTCGGTGTGGCCATGGCGCTGATCATGGCGCGCGCCTTCAAGGGAACCGGCCTGGTTCGTGCCGCCATCCTGGTGCCGTGGGCCATCCCCACCATCGTGTCCGCCAAGCTCTGGTTCGTCGTCTTCCAGGCTGACGGTGTGATGAACAAGATCATCGGCAAGCAGGTGCTCTGGCTTGGTGACTCCTCGGCTTCCCAGTGGGCGGTCATCATGGCCGACGTGTGGAAGACCGCACCCTTCATCGGCCTGCTGACCCTCGCGGGCCTGCAGACCATCCCGGCCGAGGTCTACGAGGCCGCCAAGGTCGACGGTGCCACCGCGTGGCAGCAGTTCACCCGCATCACGCTGCCCATGGTCAAGCCTGCCCTCGTCGTGGCCGTGCTCTTCCGCACGCTCGACACCATGCGCATGTTCGACCTGCCCTATGGCTTGATCGGCCCCAACAAGTACTCGGTGGAGACGCTGAGCATGTTCGCCTACAACGAGGCCATGAGCCAGCGCTACGGCCCGGCCGCGGCGTACTCGATCCTGCTCTTCCTGCTGATCTGCCTGGTGGCCTTCCTGTTCATCAAGTTCCTCGGCGCGGATGTCGTCGGTGACGACGAGACTCGTGCGAAGAGCGAGCAGCGCAAGCGCATGCGCCAGCTGCACAAGCAGCAGGTCAAGCGCACCAAGGCCAACAACCGCACCATCACCAGCGGGGAGAGTGCAGTATGACCCAGCAGGCATCCATGAACGCAGCCGTGCCCACCGGGCAGGAGCTGCTCACCAAGCGCGAGCTGGAGACGCTCAACAAGCCCAAGAAGACGGGCAAGGAGTTGGCAGGTGGCATCGCGTCGGTGCTCGGCATCGTGCTGATCATCATCTACTGCATCCTGCCCTTCCTGTGGATGGTGATCAGCTCGCTGCGCCTTCCCACTGAGGGTCTGAGCACCGAGTTCATCCCGAACCCGATGTCGGTGCAGAACTACCACATCGTGTTCAACGAGAAGAACAACTTCCTCACGGCCATCGGCAACTCGATCTTCATCTCGACGGTCACCACGTTGCTGACGCTGCTCTTCGGCATCGTCGCCGCCTACGCGCTGGCTCGCCTGCGCTTCGCCGGCAAGGCCATGGTGCTGGCCATCATCATCGGTTGCTCGATGTTCCCGGCCATCACCATCCTGGTGCCGCTGCTCAAGATGTTCACCGGCACCTACAGCTGGATGCCGATCGACTGGATGAACCACTACCAGGCAGCGATCATCCCGTCGCTCAGCTTCGGTCTGCCGCTGTGTGTGTGGAACCTGACGGCCTTCTTCCGTCAGCTGCCCGTCGAGCTGGAGCAGGCGGCCATGGTGGACGGTTGCACCCCCACCACGGCCTTCCGCAAGATCATCCTGCCGCTGGCCGCGCCCGGCATCTTCACCACGGTCATCCTGACCTTCATCGCCGTCTGGAATGAGTACATGTTCGCCATGACCTTCCTTCCCGGCAAGGAGAAGATGACGGCCCCGGTGTCGCTGGCCGGATTCACCGGCGACAGCGCGTTCAACATTCCCTACGGCGCGATCATGGCCGCAGGTGTCGTGGTGACCGTGCCGCTGCTCGCCATGGTGCTGGTCTTCCAGCGCCGCATCGTCGCTGGCCTCACCGCCGGTGGCGTCAAGTGACGCAGTAGTCGTTCAACCGCTCGCAGGGGCGTCGGGGGAGACCTCGGCGCCCCTCGTGCATTTCAGGAGCTGCTCGATTCAGCGCCGGTGCGGCAGCTGATTTGCGCGCGCCAGCGCGTGCCGCGTATAGTTGCTCATCGCGCGCACCGCTAGCTCAACTGGCAGAGCAGCTGACTCTTAATCAGCGGGTTCAGGGTTCGAGTCCCTGGCGGTGTACCAGGCGAAAAGGCCCCGATCGTGATGATCGGGGCCTTTCGTGTGTCCCGTCACCCACGATTTGCGCCGTGGTTCACCGAGGCGTAATGTTCCCTCTCGCGCGCACCGCTAGCTCAACTGGCAGAGCAGCTGACTCTTAATCAGCGGGTTCAGGGTTCGAGTCCCTGGCGGTGTACAGATGAGAAGGCCCCGATCGTCATGATCGGGGCCTTCATGCCTTTGCCCTCGACGGGCTCGAAGCCTCAGCGATGCGGCTGGGGGTCGTGCACGGCGGGGCAGGCATCCAGCAGCGCGACCTCGTCGTCGCTGAGCTCCAGCTCCACGGCCCTGGCCGAGTCCGCGATGGACTCGGGGCGGCTGGCGCCGGGGATCGGGATCATCCGCTCGTAGGTTGCCAGCTCCCAGGCCAGCACCACCTGCTGCGGGCTGACGTCGTGGGCCTGTGCCACCTGGCCGAAGGCGGCGAAGTTCTCACCCACGTGGGTGGCGCCGCCGGAGGTTCCGCCCAGCGGGCTCCACGGGAGGAAGGCGAGCTGGTTCTCCTTGCACACGGTGAGGGTGTCGGTGGCGCAGCGTCGGGCGGGGGAGAACTCGTTCTGCACGCTCCCTAGGCTGTCGCCCAGCACCTCGACCGCGATCTCGATCTCCTCCACATTGGCATTGCTGATGCCGATGGTCTTCACCAGACCCTCGCGCTTGAACTCGGCGAAGGTCTCCAGCACCTCGCCATAGACCTTCCAGCGATCGGGGCGGTGCCACTGGTACAGGTCGATGCAGTCAACCTCCAGGGCCGTCAGGGAGGCCTCCAGGGCCCTGCGGAGATAGTCCGGGGATCCGTCGCGTCCCCAGCTCTCGCCCTCGCCACGAGTGATGCCACCCTTCGTGGCGAGGACGAGCTGGTCACGACCGTCGACGCCGCGCAGCGCCTCGGCCAGGACTCGTTCGTTGTGCCCCATCTGGTCCCACGACGGGGCGTAGATGTCGGCGGTGTCGAAGAAGGTGATGCCCGCCTCCAGTGCGGCCTGTACGGTGGCATTGGCCTGCACCTGGCTGGCCACCGTCGGGCGTCCCATTGAGAGGGGCATGCACCCCATGCCGATGGCGCTGACGGTGAATGGTCCGAGCTGTCTGGTCTTCATGACTCGACGCTACTCGCTCGGGACGGACCCCCTGTGCTGCCACCCGAACGGCCTCATCCTGCTGCCGATGCTCTGGGCCATGATCATCCTGGTGAACATGAGCTTCAATGGCGGCCTGCGCCGTCGCTGAACCACTGCCGTTCGCCCTCGTGGAAAGTGGTCAAGGAATTGCGTGAGAATCCCTTGCCGCTGACACGTGTCAGGTCTAAGCTGACACGTGTCAGGTACTCGACGAGGAGTTCACAATGGCAGACATCTCACGCCGCGCGCTGTTGGGCGTCGCGGGCGCCGGAGCGGCAGGGACCGCCCTCAGCTGGAAGCGCTTGACCGGGCAGGACATCCCTGGCCGCGGGCGCGACGAGCTGAGCATCGCGATCAATGGCACCGCGCAGGACGCGGCATCGAATCAGGGGCTGATCGACGCTTTCCAGCGCAAGCACCCTGACCTGAGCGTGCGGATCGTCCCGATCCAGGGCACCGACTGGAGCGACTTCTTCGCGAAGATCCTCACACTGGTGGCGGCCGGCACGCCGCCCGATGTGGTGATGGTGGCCACCGAAGGCACCCAGCTCTTCGCCGAGCGCCTCGCACATCCCCTGGATGAGTTCGTCATGCGCGACCAGGAGGAGATGCGTGAGTTCTTCGAAGACGTCCATCCCTCCCTGATCGAGGCCTTCATGTACCAGGGAAGCCTCTTCCAGTTGCCCCTGAGCTGGAATGCGGCCAATGTCTACTTCTCCTCCCAGGCCATGCAGCGCGCCGGGCTGGAGTACCCGCGTCAGGACTGGAGCTGGGATGACTTCCGCAGCTACCTCGTGGCCATGAAGAAGAGCGCGACCGGATCCTTCCGCCCCTTCTTCTGGACCAACCGTATCTGGGGCGGGGTGGTGCCGTGGCTCTACACCAACGACACATCATTCCTGAAGCCCAGCCGATTCCAGGGCGGCGAGTGGCTGTGGGAGGAGTTCTACCCCCAGGAGGCCCATCGCAGTGGCGGCTATCGGTGGACCGAGCCGAATGCCGACGACCCCAAGGTGCTCGAGTCCTTCGAGTTCCTGCAGTCGCTCGTGGCCGAAGGTCTGGGCTCATCGCCGGCTCAGGGTGGTGGCAATGAGCTCGTGAGCCGCTTCGGCTCGGGCGTGATCGGCATGACACCTTCGGGTGGCTATTGGGTGCACGGCCTGGCCGGCGCCGGCATGCAGCGCGATGACTACGACGTCTGCTACTTCCCCAAGGGGCGCACGCAACAGCACCAGTTCGGCAGCGCGGGCTACGCGATCATGAAGGACTCCAAGCGCAAGGACGCCGCCTGGGAATGGCTGAAGTTCTGCGTCTCCAGGGAGGGCATGCAGATCGCCCAGAAGAATCCGGACTCCAACAGCGCCCGCCGCTCGCACAACACCGCGCTCTACCAGGGCACGGGTCCCAAGCACTGGGACGTCTTCTACGGAACCCTCGACGAGTTCCCGACCACGGCGCCCATCCCGGCGCCCCCGCAGGCGGCCGCGGTCGAGACCGCCCTGATCAAGAACGTGCTGGGCGCCGTCACCGGCTCTCGCGCCAATGTCCGCAAGTCCTTGGGCACGCTGCAGCGTGACCTCAGCCTGGCCCTCGGGGAGGAATGACCATCATGAGCACCAAGAAGCAAGCAGGGGAGGGGCGCCTGGCAGCACTGCTGCTGGCACCGACCGTCATCGGCATCGGTCTGTTCACCGTCGTGCCGATCATCGGATCGCTGGTCCTGGCCTTCTTCAGCTGGGACATCATCTCCGAACCGCGCTTCGTCGGCCTGGACAACTTCCGCACCTTGGCCACCTCGCCCACCATCAGGGTCAGTTTCCTCAACACCTTCGGCTTCGTGGCAGTCGCCGTGCTGCTGCAGATCATCGTCGCGATGGGACTGGCCGTGTTGGTCCAGTCAAAGATGCCCGGCTGGATGCGGGCCTTCTTCCGCTCGGTCTTCTTCTTCCCGCTGATCCTCTCGGCGGCCTCGGTCTCGCTGATCATGTCCTACCTGTTCAACGAGGATTTCGGCACGGTCAACAAGTTGCTCGGCCTGCTGGGCATGGCGCCCGTGCCGTGGCTGACCAGCACCACGGGTGCCATGGTCGTCACGATCCTGGTCTATGTCTGGCAGAACTTCGGCTTCACCTTCCTGCTGTTCATCGGAGGACTGTCCTCGATTCCGGCCGACGTCTATGAGGCGGCCGACATCGATGGCGCGACGCCCTGGAGCCGCTTCTGGCGGTTGACGCTCCCGCTGGTCAGCCCGACCATGCTGGTGGCCACGGTGATGGCGATCATCTCCGCGCTGCAGATCTTCGACCAGCCCTATGTGCTCACCCGTGGTGGTCCCGGCGACTCCACCCGAACCGCGGTGATGGTGATCTACCAGTCGGCCTTCCAGGAACTGCACTTCGGTCTGGCCGCAGCCATCGGTCTCGTCCTGATGCTCATCATCATGTTCGTCACCTGGCTCCAGTTCCGTCTCAGCCGTCGCTTCGTCTTCTACATGTGAGGGGTCCGACCATGTCCACCACCACCTCGGTCCAGCCGGGCGGTTCCGCCAAGCGGCTGCGGCAACTCTCGTTGGGTGCACGCATCCTGGTCCTGCTGGTTGCACTCTTCCTCACCCTGGGGCCAGTGGTCTGGACCCTCTGGGTGGCGCTCACTCCCGCCGACGCGGCAGGTCACCGCACGCTGAGCCTGGCCGCCTTCCGGGATGTTTCCACGAAGGTCGACATCGTGCGACTGTTCTGGAACTCCACCCTGGTCACCGGGCTGGCGGCCGTGGGCCAGATGTTCACCGCAGCCCTGGCTGGCTATGCCTTCGCGCGGCTGCGCTTTCGCGGGAGCAATGCGCTGTTCGCCGTGATCCTGGCGACGATGATGGTGCCGATGCAGGTGACCATCGTGCCCGTCTTCATGCTGGTCCGCGGCATGGGTCTGGCAGACACCCTGCTGGCCCTGATCCTGCCGGCCATCCCCACAGCCTTCGGCACCTTCCTGATGCGCCAGTACTTCATGGGCATCCCCGACAGTCTGGCCGAGGCTGCACAGATCGACGGTGCCACGCCCTGGCAGATCTTCTCGCGTATCTACCTCCCGCTCGCCACCCCCGGCTTGGCGATCGTCGGGATCCTTGCCTTCAACGGCATCTGGAATGAATTCTTCCGGCCGCTCATCATGACCATCAGCCAGGAGAACTTCACGTTGCCGCTGGGCATGGTGAGTCTCCAGGGTCAGCTGGGCACCGGAAGCATGTCCACCGTCCTGGCCGGCGTCGTGCTGTCCATGATCCCCGCCCTCATCGTCTTCGTCATCGGGCAGCGACCGCTGCGCGAGGGCCTCACCGCAGGAAGTGTGAAGTGACTGACCTGACCCTGCCCATCCACCACGTGCGTCCGCCCCGGGGATGGGTCAACGATCCCAATGGCCTGGTGCACCACGATGGCCGCTGGCACGTCTTCTTCCAGTACAACCCGGACAGTCACCGCCACCACCGGATCCGTTGGGGCCATGCCAGTTCCGAGGACCTGCTGCACTGGCGCCAGGAACCGGACGCCCTGGTGCCCTGTGACGGTGCGGTCAATGACGCGGGCTCCTGGAGCGGCACGATCACCATCGACGCGGACGGCACGCCGGTGGCCTGCTACACCGCGGTTCGGACGGACCCGCGTCAGGCGGTCGGCGCGATCGCCCGGGGCTCACGCGATCTGCGCGAATGGGAAGTGGTGGAGCAACCTGCCGCCGCCCGACTCGGCGTCGAGCTGGCCGAGACCCGCGACCCCTACGTGGTGCAGATCGACGGGCACCGCTACATCATCCAGGGCCATGGCGGGCCGGGCGTCCCGGCACGCGTCCTGGTGTACGACGCCGAGGACCTCTCCCAGTGGCGACTGCTGGGCGACCTGTGCACCGTGGACGATCCGGTGGCTGCCGCCGGGGCAGCCGCAGACATCTGGGAGTGCCCGCAGCTGGTCCAGGTGGACGGGCACTGGGTTCTGGTGCTGAGCCTGTGGCGCCACGACGGGGTCCAGGGTCAGCTCTCGGGCGTGCGGTGGTTGGTCGGTGATGTGGACCTTCGAGATGGGTGTCCACACTTCACCGCCCGCACCGCCGGCGTGCTCGACGACGGCCCTGCCTTCTACGCGCCACAAGTGGTGACGCATGACGGACGCACCCTGCTCTTCGGCTGGTCCTGGGAGCTCGACTGCCCGGACGAGGTGCTGGCCGAGCGTGGTTGGGCCGGTGTCATCACCAGTCCACGAGAACTGCGCGTGCGAGACGGTCGCGTGCTCCAGGAGATCCCCACTGAGCTGGTGGCACCGGCTGGTGAGGTCCTGGCCACCACGTGGCGCCAGGCGGAGCACCGGCACGTGGTGCTCACGGCCCAGGAGGCGGGGCGGCTCACCTGCACCGGGGGCCGGGGGCGTACGCCCGTCGAGCTGGCGTCGGGTGCTGTCGTGCTGATCGACGGTTCGCTCGTCGAGGTCTTCGTCGATGGCCGAACCCACACCACACGCGTCTACCCGGGTGAGGAGTCAGTCTGGGAGTTCTCCGGGGCGGCCACGGTGCGGGCCTTCTGCAGTCACTGAGCGTCAGCCGGTAGCCGGTGCCGCGATCGATGCCCGGGGCACCGGCTGCACGGGGACCAGCACGTCCTCGGTGGGAAGATCTGCCCCGTCCAGCGCCGCGAGGATGAGCTCGGCGGCCTTCTCGCCCATCTGCAGATGGGGGAGCAGCACGGTGCTCAGACCCAGCTGTGCCGCCACATTCGGATCATCGTCGTAGCCCACCACCGACAGGTCCTCTGGAATGCGCAGGCCCCGGTGTGCGGCGGCCAGGAAGACACCGGCGGCGACGCGGTCGTTGGCGCAGATGATCGCCGTCGGCTGGGCCTCGTCGAGTGCACGCCCACCCACCTCCAGGCCACGGTCGAGTTCCCAGCCACAGTCGATGACCAGGGGCTGGAGTCCCTGCTCCGCCATCAGGTCCCGATGCGCCTGGACGCGGCGCTCGCCCGCGACAGCGTTCTTCCCGCCGCTCAGGCAGACGATCCTGCGGTGGCCATGGTCGAGCAGCATCTGGGTGGCGACACGGCCACCCATGTACTCGTCGGGATAGACGCCGGGAACGCGCCCCTGGGGGTCGAACGCATTGACCAGCAGTGACAGGTCGTCCTGGAAGGCCGACGGGGGATCCCACGCGATGAGTCCTTCCGCGACGAACATCAGCGCGTCGCACTGGCGTGACTGGAGCACGCCGATGGCCTCGGCCTCCACCCGGGCGTCGCGGTGCGAGTCCACCACCAGCAGGAGGTAGTCCCGGGCCGCCGCCACCCGGGTGGCGCCGGTGAGCATGGCCCCGCCGAAGGCGCTGGTGGTCACGGCGTCGGTGACCACGCCGATGGTGTTGCTGGAGGAACTGCGAAGGCTACGGGCGACGCTGTTGGGCCGGTAGCGCAGCTGGGCCGCGGCCCGTCGCACGGCTTCCTGCTTGTCCGGGGCAATGTCGCCGTCCGCTCGGCCGTTGAGCACCATGGACACGGCGCTGCGGGAGACCCCCGCCAGCTCCGCGACATCCTTGGCCGTGACCTTCCTGGGCACGGTCAGCCGCGCAGGGCGTCGATGCGCTGGCGCCGCAGCTCGTCGATCTCGGGCATCGGCAGGGGCTCGAGACCGCGGCCCAGGGCCAGCTCCAGCAGGTGGTCGGCCAGCTCCGGGTTGCGGGGCAGGATCGGGCCGTGCGGGTAGGTGCCGATCACCCATCCCTTGCCGACCTGCTGCACTGCACCCTCGACGCCACTGCCGTCATTGCCCACGCCCACCTCGACGGTGGCCAGGGGCTTGGCCGCGGGGCCCAGGGTGGTCCGGCCGCCGTGGTTCTCGAAGCCGGTGATGAGGCTCTCGGTGCCGTCGGGGCGTGTCCAGCGGTGCAGCACCTCTCCCACGGCGCGGGGCTCGCCGCGTCGGGTCTCCACGTCCAGCAGTCCCAGGCCCTCGACCACCTCGTCACGGGCGCCGACCGTGAGCGTGGTGCCGCAGATCTGGAAGCCGGCGCAGACGGCCAGCAGAACGCCGCCATTCTCCACACCGCGGCGCAGTCCGCCGTCGGACTGGAGAGCCTTGAGGGCACTGATCTGGGCCATGTCCTCGCCACCGCCCAGGAAGTAGAGGTCCGCGTCGTCAGGCATCGGCTCGCCGGGCTCGACGCTGACCAGTTCTGCCTCGATGCCGCGCAGCTGGAGCCGCTTCAGGGCCACTTTGGCATTGCCCTGGTCACCGTAGATGCCCAGCAGGCTCTGGTAGACGAGGACGATCGTGACGGGCTTGCTCATGCGAGACCTCCGAGCTTGCGCAGCTTCTGGAATGGTGTGTAGGTGCTGACCAGGTCCACCGTGCCTTGGTTCTTGACGCTGTTGGCGGGGTTCTTGACGCTGGAGATCGCGGTCATCAGGTCGTGCTCGATGGTGTGCTCGACGTCGCCATAGGTCAGACGGACGGCCAGGTCATGGGCGCGGGGGCCGGTGCACACCACCGTGCGGCCGCGCAGCTGCTCGAAGTCCACGTCCCACAGCCAGCTCACGTCGCGACCGTCGGCGGCGATCGCGTCGATGGCCAGCACGACGGGATCGCTCGTTGCCAGGGCCAGACTCTCGGCCCAACCGGCGGGATTCTTGGCCAGCAGCAGGCGCGCCTTCACATCGCCGAAGGTGCCGACGGCGAAGCGACCGGCAGGCGCGGAGACCGAGGCCATGCCGCGCAGCGCCACCGCGGGCTCGACACCCATCACGCGAGCGGCCGCCAGCGCGCAGGCCGCATTGGCACGGTTGAATCGGCCCGGCACGTTGAGCTGCAGTTGCCAGGTGGTGCCGTCCTTCTCCACGACGGTCTCGCCGTCCACCCGGTAGTCGGCGGGGGGCTGGGTAAGCTCACAGCCGGTGCAGGTCCAGGAACCACCCCCGACGATCTGACCGTCCTTGCGCGCCAGCGCGGCTCCGCAGGCGGGGCACAGCGCCGCATCCTGGGTCCAGCCGGCACCCGTGTCGATCCAGATGACGCGCTGGGCAGGCTGCGCAGACCACACGACCAGCGGATCATTGGCATTGGCGACGATGACGGGTCCGTCCTGACCGGCTGCCTCCAGGGCGAGGCGCCATGCGCGACCCAGGCTCTTGAGTTCGAAGTTGCGATCCATCTGGTCGCGGCTGAAGTTCAGCATCACCAGCACCTCGGGGTGTCCCAGCCGGATGACGTCGGGCACCACGCGCTCGTCGGTCTCCAGGCAGGCGATCGTGGACCGGGGTGCCTCGCCCAGCGCCGAGGCGATGCCGTGGTGCAGGTTGGCGCCGTCGGCATTGGTCACCACGGTGAACTGCCCGTCGGGCGTGCCGGCCCGCATGGCGGCCGTGAGCAGGTGGGTGGAGGTGGTCTTGCCATTGGTCCCGGTCACGACGGCGACCCGACGATTGGCGAGCAGCTTGCCCAGCGCGTCGGGATCCACCCTGGTCATCACCTTGCCGCGGATCGAGGCGCCGGAACCCTTGCCCGTGAGGCGGGAGGCGAGGGCGGCGGCGCGCCCGGCGGTGATGGCCGCCGTCAGGCGCGGGTCGTGCAGGAAGGAGGGCGTGCGTGGCATGGGAGACATTGTGGCATCTTCGTGGCCGTCCACCCCTTCGGGACGCTCACCCAAGGGGGTTACCGTGTGGTTGGATGAGTCATCCGGGCACACCCCCGACGCCCAGCTGTCGAAGCAGACAAGCAATGCTCGCAATCTGGGGCTACCTGATCGTGGTGCTCTTCATGGCCCTGATCATGACCAAGAAGGCCACACCGTTCACCTCCCTCATCCTCGTCCCGCTCGTGATCGGCCTGATCGCCGGTCTGGGTAGCCAGGTGGGTCAATTCGGCCTGGCGGGCATCAAGGGCGTGGCCCCCACGGCGGTGATGCCGCTGTTCGCGATCCTGTACTTCGGGCTCATGATCACGGCTGGCCTGTTCGATCCGCTGGTGCGCTCGATCCTCAAGGTGGTCAAGGGTGATCCCCTCAAGGTGCTGGTGGGTACCGCCGTCCTGGCCTCGGTGGTGAGCGTCGATGGTGATGGCTCCACCACGACGATGATCGTCTGCTCCGCCATGATCCCCGTCTACAAGCGGTTGAACATGAAGATGATGGACCTCGCCGTGATCGTGATCCTGGCGAACAGTGTGATGAATCTGCTCCCGTGGGGCGGCCCGACGGCTCGCATCATCGCCGCACTGCATCTGGAGGAGGGCGAGCTGCTGCGCCGCATCCTGCCGGGCATGTTCCTGGCGATCGCGTGGGTCATCTGCGTCGCCTGGATCCGCGGCCTGCAGGAACGCAAGCGCCTGGGCGTCAAGGAGCTCGACGAGGATGACATCGCCGCGATGGACGCCACGCTGACGCATGAGGACGACGAATTGCAGCGCCCCAAGATGCTGTGGCCCAATTTCGCGCTGACCATGATCCTGATGGTCCTGCTGGTCTTCGGTGGCATGTACGGAATGCCCAAGATCCCGGCGGCGGTGCTCTTCGAGATCGGCTTCGCCGTGGCCCTCCTGTTGAACTACCGCAATGTGAAGGACCAGCAGAAGATCATCGAGATCCACGGCGCCAACGCGCTGCAGGTGATCACGATGGTGCTCGCGGCGGGCATCTTCATGGGCATCCTCAATGAGTCCGGCATGAGCCAGGCGATCGGTGAGTCCTTGGCCCGCTGGGTGCCCAGCTCCCTGGGTGGGCAGTGGCCGCTGGTGACGGCGATCGTCTCGGCCCCCGGCACCTTCCTGCTCAGCAACGACGCCTTCTACCTGGGCGTGCTGCCGATCCTGGCCCAGACCGGTGAACAGTACGGCTTCAGCGCCATGGACATCGGCGTCGCGTCGACGGTGGGTCAGGCCTTCCACCTGCTCAGCCCGCTGGTGGGATTCATCTACCTGCTGCTCAACCTGACCGGCGTGGACATGGGTGCCTGGCAGCGGCAAGCCGGCAAGTGGGCCTGTGGCACCTTCCTGATCTTCCTGATGAGCATGTACGTCTTCGGGGGAGTGCCGCTGTGACGGGCCATCACGAGGGGCGCTTGTGGACTCACGTCAAGATGCCCGCAGAACTGTCGTAGCGGGTGGGTAGGCTCGAGACATGGCTATCACTGACAACGGACCCAACCCGAACGTCTTCGACATCGAGACCGAGACCAAGGCCAACGAGAACTACCGCACGGTGGCCTGGAGTGGTAAGTACCTGCAGGTCACGCTGATGAGCATCCCCGTCGGCAAGGACATCGGTCTGGAGGTGCACCATGACACCGACCAGTTCCTCCGCATCGACGCGGGCAAGGGCAAGGTGCAGATGGGCCCCGCCGAGGACGAGCTGACCACCGAGCAGGAGGTGTCCGACGGCTGGAGCATCCAGGTGCCGGCTGGTACCTGGCACAACGTCACCAATACCGGTGACGAGCCGCTGCAGCTGTACACCATCTACGCGCCGGTCCACCACGCAGCCGGCGTGGTCCACACTGACTTCGAGGATGCCGAGAAGCAGGAGGACGCCGGCCTCGACGAGCCGCCGGCCTGGAGCGTCCAGCCCCAGAACACGACGCCCGACGAGAAGGCCTGAGCCAACTCGCCCAAGCGGCCAGCGAACGCCGTCCGGATGCCATCCGGGCGGCGTTCGTTCATTCCTGATTTCCTTGTCAGACACTGTTCCTTGAGGTAATACCATCCCGCTGTCCGGGTGCCCCCGTGCTGTGTCTATGGTGGAGTCAAAGCCTTGACGAGGGAGCGCCATGCCGAGCCAGTCGACGTTGACCAGACCGCCTGCCCCAGCCCGGGCCGGACACTCCACCGGAATGTCGAATGCGGCTGCAAAGGTGGTGATGGCCGTCACCGGGATCATCTTTGCCCTGTTCGTCCTGGTGCACATGATCGGCAACCTCAAGATCTACATGGGTCCGGAGGAGTTCAACGGGTACGCCCACTGGTTGCGCGCCGCCTTCCACCCGGTGCTGCCGTACGAGGGGCTCCTGTGGATCCTGCGCATCGTGCTGCTCGCCTGCCTGGTGGCACACGTCTACTGCGGATTCTTGATCCGCACGCGGGGCCGGGCCGCACGGGGTTCCGTGCGGCGCAAGGGCATGGATGCCTCCACCTGGATGGCCCGCACCATGCCGGTCACGGGCCTGATCCTGTTGGGTTTCCTGGTCTTCCACCTGCTCGACCTCACCATTGGTGCCGCCCCGGTCGCCCCAGGCGCCTTCCAGGGCCCGACGCTGGAGGCCTCCCATGCCCATGCCAATGTGATCGCTTCCTTCTCCCGCGTGCCCGTCGCGCTGGTCTACGGCCTCACGATGGTCGCCCTGTGCGCTCATCTGGCCCACGGACTGCTCAGCGTCGTGCTCGATCTGGGTGCCGCGCCCGGCCCCAAGGCTGTTCGCATCACCAGCGCGATCGGACTGGCCGTCGGGCTGGTCGTCGCGTTCGGCAACCTGACCATCCCGATCGCCGTGCTGACAGGACTCGTCTGATGACCTCGCTGCAGATTCCCCACGCCACCCAGCCGCTCGACGGGCGGATGCCCGACGGCGATCCGGCCACCGCGTGGAGCCGCGCCAAGCTCGGCTACAAGCAGGTGAGCCCGTTGAACCGCCGCAAGTTCACCATCGTCGTGGTCGGCACTGGCCTGGCTGGGGCTGGCGCCGCCGCCGCCCTGGGCGAGCTCGGCTACAACGTCGTCACCTACACCTTCCACGATGCGGCCCGCCGGGCCCACTCGGTGGCCGCCCAGGGTGGCATCAACGCCGCCCGCGCGCGCAAGGTGGACGGCGACTCGCTGGAGCGATTCGTCAAGGACACGGTCAAGGGCGGCGACTTCCGAGCCCGCGAGGCCGACGTCTTCCGGCTCGCCGAGGAGTCCGTCAGGGTCATCGACCACATGGATGCGATCGGCGCTCCCTTCGCCCGGGAGTACGGCGGTCAATTGCGCACCCGTTCCTTCGGTGGCGTGCAGGTCAGCCGCACCTACTACACGCGCGGCCAGACCGGTCAACAGCTGCAGGTGGCCGCGGCCCGTGCCCTGCAGCGCCAGGTGGCGGCCGGGACGGTGGACCTTCGCACCCATCGCGAGGTGCTCGACCTGGTGGTGACCGACGGTCGGGTGCGCGGAGTGGTCGCCCGCGACCTGCGCACCGGTGCCATCGAGGCGCAGCCGGCCCATGCCGTCGTGCTGGCCACGGGCGGTTACGGCAAGGCCTTCTTCCACTCGACCCTGGCCCACAACTCGAATGTGAGCGCCGCCTGGCGGGCCCATCGCCGCGGCGCCTACTTCGCCTCCCCCTCCTACTTGCAGTTCCACCCGACAGCGCTCCCCGTGAGCTCGCAGTGGCAGTCCAAGACGACGCTGATGAGTGAGTCGCTGCGCAATGACGGCCGGATCTGGGTGCCGGTCAAGCCGGGTGACGACCGGCCGGCCAATGAGATCCCGGAGAACGAGCGGGACTACTACCTGGAACGCAAGTACCCCGCCTACGGCAACCTCGCGCCCCGAGACATCTCGTCGCGGGCAGCGCGTGAACAGATCGAGGCTGGCAGGGGAGTGGGGCCGCTCAGGAACAGCGTCTACCTGGACTTCCGGGACGCCATCGGGCGGCTGGGCAGGAAGACGATCGAACAGCGCTACTCCAACCTGTTCGAGATGTACGCCGACTGCACGGGTGAGGATCCCTATGTGGTGCCGATGCGCATCGCCCCCGGCGCACACTTCTCGATGGGCGGTCTGTGGAGCGACTACAACATGCAGACCACCATCGACGGTCTGTTCGTCGGCGGCGAGGCCGGCTGGGGCTATCACGGTGCCAACCGGCTGGGAGCCAACTCGCTGCTCAGTGCCTGCGTCGACGGGATGTTCACGCTGCCGTACACCATCCCGAACTTCCTGGCGGACCACCTGAATGAGCCGCTGCTGGACGTGGACGATGCGGCCGTGCAGCAGACGGTGACCGAGGCGACTGCGCGACTCGACCGCATGCTGGCGATCGGCGGCAGGACCGGATCCGACCGCTTCCACCGGGAACTGGGCGAGATCCTCTACCAGGGCTGCGGTGTGGCGCGCAGCGAGGAGGGTCTGACGAAGGCCATCGGGCAGATCCGAGACCTGCGGCAGCGCTTCTGGAGCGACCTGCGCGTGCCCGGCCATGGTCAGCAGCTCAACCAGGAGCTGGAGAAGGCCGGCCGGGTGGCCGACTATCTGGAGCTGGCCGAGTTGATGTGTGTCGATGCCCTGGATCGTGACGAGTCGTGCGGAGCCCACTTCCGCGTCGACCACCAGACGCCCGAGGGTGAAGCCCTGCGCGACGACGAGAACTGGTGCTTCGTCTCCGCTTGGCAGCACACTCCCGGCCCGGAGGGCCAGCCGGGGATGCCCGTACGTCATGCCGAACCACTCACCTTCACAGCTGTCCCCCTGCAGACGAGGAACTACACATGAGGATCACGCTCGAGGTGTGGCGTCAGGCCCACGCACAGGCGTCCGGAGCATTCGTCACCTACCAGATCGACGACGCAACCCCGGAGATGTCGATGCCGGAATTGCTCGACCGGCTCAACGACCAGCTCGTGGAGGCCGGCGACGAGCCGGTGGCCTTCGAGAGCGACTGTCGCGAGGGCATCTGCGGTTGCTGCGGCATCACCATCGACGATCGGCCGCACGGGCCGGTGCCGAACACGCCCACCTGCCAGCAGCACCTGCGCAATTTCTCCGACGGTGACGTGTTGCGCCTGGAACCCTTCCGGTCCGAGGCATTCCCCGTCGTGAAGGACCTGGTGGTGGACCGGTCGGCGCTGGATCGGGTGGTGCAGGGCGGTGGCTTTGTCAGCGTCGACACCGGAACGGCCCCTGACGCGGAGAGCCACCAGATTTCCTTCCAGCGTGCCGAGAAGGGCCTCGACTTTGCCGCCTGCATCGGCTGCGGTGCCTGCGTGGCGGCCTGTCCGAACGGGGCCGCGCACCTGTTCGGTGGAGCGCTGCTGACGCACTTCTCAACACTGCCCCAGGGCCTGCCGGAACGGTCGAAGCGTGGCCGGGGGGTGGTGAAGGCGCTGGAACAGGACTTCGGTCCGTGCTCCACCTATGGCGAGTGCGTTGAGGTGTGCCCGGCGGACATCCCGCTGGCGGCAATTGGCGCGGTGAATCGGGAAGTGATGCGCGCCGCCTGGCGGCGTGGCAAGGACGACTGACGTCAGACCCTCCCAAATCGCGGTGCCCCAGAAGTTCCCGTCGACCATTGATCATCGAACGTGTGTTCGATAGAATGGTGGTGTTGATCGAACGCGGACCGGGGGAGGGAGCGTCATGACACAGACCAGTCCAGCTGTCGCGGGCGGCGATCCCGTCGCCGGCGACATTATGTCCCTGGCGGATCCGGTGTCCGTCATCGAGGCCATCCGCGAGAACCGACGTCAGTGTCGCGTCCTGGAGGCACAAGAGGTGGCTCTGCTCGCTCACTGTGCCGACCTGTGTGCCATGGTGTGTGACGGCGAGGCTGGACACCTTCCCGGTGCCGAGCAGCTCGTGGAGCTGGGGGGAGACGGAACTCCCGGCGTCGCGGAGTTTGCAACCCTGGAGCTCGCCGCCGCTCTCGGGGTGCGAGAGATCGAAGCCCGATGCATGGTGGCGGACGCACTCGACCTACGGCATCGCCTGCCCGAGTTGTGGCGTCAGACGATGGCGGGCGAGCTTCCCGTCTGGCGTGCGCGCCACATTGCCGGGGCCACCCGGCGCCTCGAGTGGGATGCGGCCCGGCTGGTGGATGTGCAGCTTGCTCGCCAGATTCCGGGCATGGCGTGGGGCAGGGTCAAGAATCTTGTCGCCGGGCTGGTCCTGGACCATCTGCCGGTGGAGGAGGCGGATCAACAGCGGGCGGATGCCAAGGATGCGCGCGGCGTCTGGATCTCCCAGGGTGAGTTCGGGATTGCCGATCTTTCTGCGGTGATGGACGCCCCCGATGCAGACCGGTTGGAACAGAGCCTGACGCGCATCGCCGGCATCCTCAAGGCCGGGGGCTCCCGCGACGGGCTGGACGCGCGCAGGGCCAAGGCGCTGGGAATGCTCGCCAGCCCGGCCCGGGCACTCCAGCTGCTGCAGGCTTCCCTGCTCGACACCGCGGTTGAGGAGCTGCCCGGCCTGGACGTCACTGCGGACTGCCATCTGGAGGGTCAGCCAGGGCACTGCTGCGGCACGATCGCGGTGGATCCCACGGCCCTCGCGCCCAGGACATCGCTCGTCGTCCACCTCACGGACACCACTCTCTGTGCTGGCGAGGGCATCGTGCGCGCCGAGGGGATTGGTCCACTGCTGGCAGAGTGGTTGCATGATCTGATCCCCGACGCGGTGGTCACCGTCCGTCCGGTCATCGATGGCAATCACGAGATCACCAGTGATGCTTACGAATGTCCGCCGACGATGCGCGAGCAGGTGGAACTCAGGAACCCCTACGAGGTCTTCCCCTGGTCGACGCGCCGGTCCAGGAGTCTCGACCTGGACCACACGATCCCCTTCGGGCGTGGGCCGACGCGCACGGACAACCTCGGCCCACTCACGCGAAAGGTGCACCGGGCCAAGACCCACGGTGGGTACCGGCTGGAACAACCGATACCAGGTCACTTCCTGTGGCAGACGCCTTTGGGCTTCCGCTATCTGGTCACGCCCAGCCGAACTCTGGAGCTCGGCCGCCCCGACGTCTGCGTCGTCGCTTAGATTGTGCGCATGGCAGACCTCGTGATCGAGGAGTACGGCCGGCACTGCGGCCATGCGGATCGGTTGCGTGAGGCCGTGGATGGGTCCGTCGGGGAGTGAGCAGAAGGCCCCGGTCGAAATGACCGGGGCCTTCTGTCTGGGGTGAGTAACGGGACTTGAACCCGCGACCACCTGGACCACAACCAGGTGCTCTACCAACTGAGCTATACCCACCATGTCTCGGGGCTACTGCCCTGAGCGCTGGATCAGCTTAGCGTGCTTTCCTGTTCGTGTGAAATCGAGGTGAAGATTCAGCGTGGACGGATGCCGGTGATGGACCCCTGGTGCTTCATGGCAATGTGCTTGGCCTCGCTCGTCGACGGGCCGGGCGACGGGACGAAGACGGCCTCGCGGTAGTAGCGCAGCTCCTCGATGGACTCCTGGATGTCGGCCAGGGCGCGGTGGTTCCCGTTCTTGGCTGGTGACTGGTAGTAGGCCCTCGGGAACCAGCGTCGGCTCAGCTCCTTGATGCTGCTGACATCCACATTTCGGTAGTGCACCCAGCCCTCGAGCTCGGGCATGTCACGGGCGAGGAAGGCACGGTCGGTGCCGATGCTGTTGCCGGCCAGCGGGGCCTTGCGGGCCGTCGGGACGAAGGTGCGGACGTAGTCCAGCACCTGGGCCTGCGCGTCTTCCATGGTGGTGCCACTGGCGAGTTCGTCGAGCAGTCCCGACTTGGTGTGCATCTCGCGGACGAAGTCACCCATCTGGGCCAGTGCCTCGTCCGACGGCTTGATGAGGACGTCGATGCCCTCGCCCTGTACGTTCAGGTCGGAGTCGGTCACCAAGGCCGCCACCTCGACCAGCGCGTCATTGGCCAGGTCGAGCCCGGTCATCTCACAATCGATCCACACCAGCATGTCATTCACCCGTCCACCTTACGCCGCGCGCAGCAGGAGGAGCCATTTCGACCCCGTGCTGCGCGTTCCCGGCGTCCCGCCCCGGCACCGCTACGATGGACGGCGACCAGCCTCAGTAGCTCAGCGGATAGAGCAGCAGCCTTCTAATCTGTCGGTCGCAGGTTCGATTCCTGCCTGGGGCGCCATTGACCATCTGGCCACGGAAAGCTTGGTGACGAGTGAGCACGACGCAGACCAGCCCCGCATGGCAGTCCACCAACAGCGGGTGGACGCTGAACGGACAGCTGGAACCGGGCGCCGACGTGCGTCCCGAGCGTCGTGCCAGATCCCTGTCCGGACTGCCACCACGGCCCACAGGCGAGACGAACCGCTGGATGCGTCTGCTCACCAATCCCTGGACGTGGATCTCCGTCGTGCTCTTCCAGCTGTACGCCGTCACCCTCTACCTGGTGTGGCGTCAACTCTCCGCGGATCAGGTCTTCCCTGAGGGCGTCATCCCCGGGCTGGACTGGGCCACCCTGAAGCAGTGCGCCGGCTATGCCGCCCCGACGGCCGCCGTGTGGGCCCTGGTCTTCATCGCCTTCGACCGCTTCCGGCCCATGCGGCCCCTGTTCTGGCTGCTGGCCTTCGGCTGGGGCGCGTGCATGTCCATCTGGATCAGCCTGAACGTCAACTCCTGGGCCGCCAGCCTGCTCAATGTCACGGCCAGTCCCGGCGATCCCGCGGCCCAGGCCAGACCAGCGGTCTTCGTCGCACCCTTCGTCGAGGAGGCCGCCAAGACCACCTTCCTCTTCCTGCTGGCCGTCCTGGTGCGCTACCGAATCGTCTCTGCACTGCAGAGCGTCTGCCTCGCAGGTCTGGCCGCGGTCGGCTTCGCCTTCACCGAGAACATCGTCTACTACGCACGTGCCATGGTCTACGGCTCTGTGACCATCGGCACCGGCGACGTCGAGGAGGCCGTGCAGCAGTTGGTCTTCCTGCGCGGGGTCATCACCAGCTTCGGCCACCCGCTGTTCACGATGCTGACGGGCGTCGGTCTGGTCATCGGCCTGCGCGCCCGCAGCAAGCTGGTGCGCATCCTCGCCCCGTTGACGGGCTTCTGTCTTTCGGCCTTCGGTCACATGGCCTTCAACGGCATGAGCTCCATCAGCCAGATGTCGATGACGCGGCTGGTCATCCAGTTCGTGATCGTCATCGCCATCATCGCCTTCTTCCTCTTCCGCCAGATCTTCAAGGAGCGCAAGCGGATCGCCACCCGGCTGGGCGACTACGTGCGGATGGGCCGGCTGGATTCCCGCGACGTGGTCAACCACTCGGTGCTGTGGCGCCGCGCCTGGATCCTCATCGTCGCGGCCCGACGGGGCTGGCGCACCTTCCAGGCCACCCGGCAGCGGATTCGCGCAGTGACCGAACTGGCCTATCTGCGCGACGCGATGGTGCGCGGCATCGTCGACGAGGCCGGGCACGAACGCGAGAAGGAACTGCTCGGGCAGCTGGCCGTGCTGCGCGGCACCGCCCTGACGGAGGCGACTGGCCTGCGGCTGGACATCCCGTGGAGGCGACTGGCCTTCTGGCGCCGTCGACGGGCGTGACGCGGGCAGCGAAAGTCTCAACCCAGCGCGCACAACGGGGTCACTTCATGTCACAGTTGTGCGGAAGTTCGCGGATGCCGGGGGTGTCCGCGCCGTCGAAAGGAATGGTGTGAGCAGCACACGGCTGACCCAGGCACTGGTCGAACTGCGCGAGTCGTTGGCTCCCGTTCGGCTCCCGCTGCCCCTGCCCCAGGCGATGGAGCAGACCCGCTCCGCACGCGAGATGCAGCGCCAGCTCGACGACTACATCCTGCCCCGACTGGCCACCATCGAGGCGCCGCTGCTGGCCGTCGTCGGCGGCTCCACGGGTGCCGGCAAGTCCACCCTCGTGAACTCCGTCGTGGGACGCGTCGTGACCACGCCCGGAGTCATCCGCCCCACCACCAAGTCGCCGGTGCTGATCTGCCATCCCGATGACGTCAAGTGGTTCAACGATGACCGGATCCTGCCCGGACTGGTGCGCTCCCGTTCCAGCTCGGTGGACTCCAACACCCTGCAGCTGGTGGAGGAGCCGACCCTTCCGCGCGGTCTGGCGTTGCTGGATGCCCCCGACGTTGACTCCGTCGTCGAGCAGAACCGACTCCTGGCGGCCCAGCTGCTGCAGGCGGCCGACTTGTGGATCTTCGTCACCTCCGCCGCCCGCTACGCCGACGCGGTGCCGTGGGACTTCCTGAAGTCCGCCGTCGACCGCTCCGCTGCAGTCGCCGTGGTCCTGGACCGCGTCCCGCCGGCCGCCATGAACCAGGTGCCGCCCCACCTGGGCCGTCTGATGACCGAACGTGGCCTGGCCGATTCGCCGCTCTTCGCCGTGCCCGAGACCGAGACCGACACGGAGGGTCTGCTGCCGGATGCCGCCGTCTCGCCCATCCGCACCTGGCTGGCGACGCTGGCCGCGGATGCCGCGAGCCGCCAGCGCGTCGTGATGCAGACCCTGGATGGTGCGATTGGCTCCCTGGTTGCCAAGGCGCCGCCCGTCGCCGACGCCGTCGAGGCGCAGGCCGAGGCACTGGACAGCCTGCGCGCCGACGCCCAGTCTGCCTACGCCGAGGCCACCCGTCAGGTCTCGGTGCAGTCGGCTGACGGAACGCTGCTGCGCGGCGAGGTGATGGCCCGCTGGCAGGAATTCGTCGGCACCGGCGAGTTCATGAAGACGATGGAGAACAAGATCGGCTGGCTGCGTGACCGCGTCTGGTCGACGGTCAAGGGCGCCCCACCCGAGGCCGAGGGCGTCAAGGTGGCCGTCGAGTCCGGCCTGGAAGCCCTGATCCGCGAGCAGGGCGAGGCGACTGCGGAGCGAGTGGACACCGCCTGGCGCGCCACTCCCTTCGGCCGCGAGGTCCTGCGCACCTACGCCGGCGGTGACCTGTCGCGCGCCTCGTCCGGCTTCGATGAGGAAGTGGCTCGCGCCATCCGTGACTGGCAGAGCGACGTGATGGAGATCGTCCAGGGCGAGGGCATGGGCAAGCGCACCCAGGCGCGTTACCTGGCGCTCGGCGTCAATGGCGTCTCCGCCGCGCTGATGATGGTGGTCTTCGCCTACACCGGCGGCCTCACCGGTGCCGAGGTGGGCATCGCCGGCGGTTCGGCCGTGCTCGCCCAGCGGGTGCTGGAGGCCGTCTTCGGAGATGACGCCGTCCGTCGCCTGGCCAAGCAGGCCAAGGAAGATCTGGATGCCCGCGTCGAGGCCGTCATGGCGAAGGAGCTGCAGCGCTACGACGAGGCCCTCGCCAGCCTGGCCTCCGACCGGGACCTGGCCGAGCGCCTGCGTCTGGCCGTCGAGGAGGTCAACTTTGCTCGTCACCAGGGCTACGACGATGTGCTCAACCCGGCGCCCCGGCCGGAGGCCATCGAATCTGCCCGGCCGGAGGCCATCGAATCAGCCCGGCCGGAGGCCATCGAATCCAGCGGCCAGGTCTCGATTGAACCCCAGCGCCAGACCGTCCAGCTGAACACGGTGGCGGACCACGGTGATGCCGAGGTGGTCGAGGCGGAGATCGTCGAGCACGAGACGATCGAGAACGAGCGAGGAGGAAGGCTCTGATGGCTCGCCGCACCAATCCTGACCGACAGGGCGTCCCGGAGAAGGTCCGCGCCCTGGCCGAGACCGTCGAACTGGCCGAGGGCCGCGCCGACGAGGAACTCATCTCCCGGGCCCGACGCGTCGTCGGCCACACCGACAAGCGTCTCGCCTTCAGCGGTGACATCACTGTCGTGGCGCTCGCTGGAGCGACCGGTTCGGGCAAGTCCTCCACCTTCAACGCCCTGTCCGGCACCCAGTTGGCCGTGCCCGGCATCACGCGGCCCACCACCAGCAAGGCGATGGCCGCCTTCTGGGGCGACGAGGTGCCCAATGACCTGTTGGACTGGCTGGAGGTGCCCACCCGGCACGTCGTGACCGGGGGAGACCCGGCACTGAAGGGCCTGGTCCTGCTGGACCTGCCGGACCATGACTCCACCGAACTGGCACACCGTGCCGAGGTGGACCGCCTGGTGCAGCTCGTCGACATGTTCATCTGGGTGGTGGACCCGCAGAAGTACGCCGACGCGGCGCTGCATGACCGCTACCTCAAGCCGCTGGCCCAGCACGCCGAGGTGATGATGGTGGTGCTCAACCAGGCAGACCGACTGCCCGAGGGGCATCTGGAACCCACCATGCGAGACCTGCGTGCCCTGCTGGATTCCGAGGGTCTGCAGAAGGCCCAACTGTGCGCCGTCAGCGCGCTGACCGGCTTCGGGATCGACGAGCTGCGCTCGCAGCTGGCCACCGCCATCCAGAACAAGCAGATGGCCGCGAAGCGTCTGGAGGCCGACGTCGTCCAGGTGGCCCGCGAGCTCTCGGAGGACATCGGGCACGCCGATCCGCAGGAGATCGGAAAGGCCCGCGAGGCCCAGCTCAACAAGGCCCTCGGTGAGGCCGCGGGGGTGGGCGTCGTCAGCGAGGCAGTGCTCAAGGCCATGCGTCGCCGCGGCACGCTGGCCACCGGCTGGCCCGCCGTCAGCTGGATCAAGGGCCTCAAGCCCGACCCACTGAAGCGGCTGCACCTGGATGCCGTCAAGGTGAACAAGAAGCAGGAGTTGGAGCCCGCCCGGGTGCAGCGCACCGGCGTGAACCGGGGCAGCGGTTTCAACGGCGTCCAGCAGGCACGCGTCGATTCCGCGGTGCGCGCGGTCGCTGACGAGGCCTCGCAGGGCCTGCCGCGAGGCTGGCAGGACGCTGTGCGCAAGGCTTCCCGCCAGCATGACCAGCTGCTGCCCGACGAACTGGACCGGGCCGTGGCCACCACGGACCTGGCGATGGACCGTGGCCAGGGCTGGTGGAAGATCTTCCAGGTGCTGCAGTGGATCCTGATCAGCGCGGTGGTGGTGGGAGCCGGCTGGCTGGCACTGCGAATGGCCCTGATCTACTTCGGTTTCCCGCCGCTTGACCTGGGGCCGACCTACCGGGGCTTCGCGCTGCCCACCCTGATGGTGATGGGCGGTGTGGGGGCGGGCATCCTGCTCGCGGCGGTCAGCCGATTCCTCGTCGAGCTCGCTGCCAAGCGGAAGGCTGCTCGCGCCACCCACGTGCTGGAGAAGTCCATCGGGGAGGTCTCGCGTCAGCGGATCATCGATCCGATCAATGCCGAGCTGCGTCGTTACGAGCAGGCCCAGCAGGCCGTGGCGCGCGCACGCTGACGCGCTGCCGCCCCGGGACGGATCAGGGGACCCGGAAGACCGTCGCGACGAAGTGGACGCTCACCGTCAGCTCGGTGAGCGCGGCGAGGCGTTCCTGGCCGTCGCGCGGCGTGTTCCACCGGTAGGGGGTCATGCCCCAGACCTCATGGAGCTCATCGGCGCTGGCCAGGTGGACGGTGTCGGTGAACCGGCGCTGTTCCAGCACTGGCAGCGAATCGGCGAGCGCCACCTGCTCGTCGTGCGGGAGGTAGTGGGGGTACAACACCTGGCGGAGTTCGGCCAGGTGACTGTCGCCGGGCGAGACCACCAGGATCCTCCCTCCGGGCTGGGCGACGCGTGCGAATTCCGCCTCGTGGAGCGGCGCCATGATGCTGGTCAGCAGGCCGACGCCGTGGTCGCGCACGGGCATGTCGATCACCGATGCGACGGCCGTCAGGGTGTCGGGAACCCGCCGGGCGGTGGCCTTCACCGCTGGGCGAGAGATGTCGAAGGCCATCGTGGGGCAGCCGGTGGGCAGGGCGGCGACCATCGAGGCCGTGAAGGTTCCCTCACCGCACCCCACGTCGAGCAACCCGGCGACGGGTTCGGAGCCGTCCAGGTCTGCGACGAGTTGCCCGACGCCCCGGGTGAGGGCGTCGTAGTGGCCACGCTCCAGGAATCGCCGCCGGCTGGCGACCATCTCCGCGTCATCCCCGATCACGGCCTTGCGCGACTTGCCCGGCCGCAGCAGGTTCACGAAACCTTCGCGCGCCCGGTCGAAGCTGTGGCGATTGGGGCAATGCAGCGTGCGGTCCTCCACCTGCAGCCCCTCGTGACAGACGGGGCAGGCGGCGAGGGCATGGAGTGTTGACACGCCGCGAGCCTATCGAGCCGTGTGGTGCCCGCTGTCCACAGGAACAGCGCACCCGAGGATCTGTCCACAGCCGAGTCCCGCCTGAATCCTGGCGGCGCGGGATGGACAGGTTGTTGGTGAGTGGGCAGCACGAGGGTGCGCCCCCAGTCACAGGAGGAAGAATGCAGGACGCACTGATCAGCCTGAGCGGCAATGTGGGCACCGACGTCGAATTCAGTCAGGGGGAGGGCTGGCAGCTGGCGCGCTTCCGCCTGGCCTGCACGCCCCGTCGCAATCGTGAGGGGACGTGGGTGGACCTGGAGACGACGTGGATCGGGGTTTCCGTGTGGGGACGGATGGCCGAGAATGCCAAGACCTCGTTGGCCAAGGGAGACCCGGTGCTGGTGGTCGGACGCCTGCGCACCTCGGCGTGGGTGGACGCCGAAGGGGTGCGGCGCGAGCGGCTGGTGGTCGAGGCCACCGGGCTGGGCCACGACCTGGCGCGTGGGCGGACCGACTTCACCCGCAATGAGCGACGCGTCGTGGCGGAACCAGAGCGCAGCTTCGAGGAGGAGCCGATCGACGATGTGGACGCAGAGAGCGTGGACGTCGAGACCGGTGAGGTGGTGATGGCCGACGCGTGAGCGACGACGCTTGATGGGGGAGCGGGGCGCAACTGGCATACTGGGTGACGTTTGCTGCCCCGCTCGGGGCAGTCACCCACGCCCTCGATCGAAGGACATCCTGCCTGCCATGGCCGAGTTCATCTACACCATGCACAACGTTCGCAAGAAGATCGGCGACAAGCTGATCCTCGACAACGTCACGCTCTCGTTCTTCCCCGGCGCCAAGATCGGCGTCGTGGGCCCCAACGGCGCCGGCAAGTCCACCATGCTCAAGCTGATGGCCGGCCTCGACACCCCCAACAATGGCGATGCCATGCTCATGAAGGGTGCCACCGTCGGAATCCTCCTCCAGGAGCCGCCGCTCAGTGAGGACAAGACCGTCCTGGAGAATGTCGAGGAGGCCGTCGGCGAGATCAAGGGCAAGCTCGATCGCTTCAACGCCATCGGCATGGAGATGGCAGAGCCCGACGCCGACTTCGACGCCCTGATGGCAGAGATGGGCGAGCTGCAGACCGAGCTGGACAATGCCAATGCCTGGGACATCGACGCCCAGCTGGCCCAGGCCATGGAGGCCCTGCAGTGCCCGCCCGGCGACACCCCCGTGAACGTGCTCTCCGGTGGTGAGCGTCGTCGCGTCGCCCTGTGCAAGCTGCTGCTCGAGGCACCCGATCTGCTCCTGCTCGACGAGCCCACCAACCACCTCGACGCCGAGAGCGTGAACTGGCTTGAGGGCCACCTCAAGACCTACCCGGGCGCCGTCCTGGCCGTCACCCACGACCGCTACTTCCTGGACAACGTGGCCGAGTGGATCTGCGAGGTGGACCGTGGCCGCCTGCACCCCTACGAGGGCAACTACTCCACCTACCTGGAAACCAAGCGCCAGCGTCTGCAGATCGAGGGTCAGAAGGACGCCAAGCGCGCCAAGATCCTGGAGAAGGAGCTGGAGTGGGTCCGTTCCAGCCCCAAGGCCCGTCAGGCCAAGAACAAGGCCCGCCTGGCCCGCTATGAGGAGATGGCAGCCGAGGCCGAGCGCAACCGCAAGATTGACACCTCGGAGATCAACATCCCGGCGGGCCCGCGTCTGGGCAACACGGTCATCGAGGTGGAGAACCTCAAGAAGGGCTTCGGCGATCGCGTCCTGATCAACAACCTGTCCTTCAGCCTGCCCCGCAATGGCATCGTCGGCATCATCGGACCGAACGGTGTCGGCAAGACCACGATGTTCAAGACGATCGTTGGCTTCGAACAGCCCGATTCCGGCACCGTCAAGGTGGGCGAGACGGTCAAGTTCAGCTACGTCGACCAGAACCGCGCCGGCATCGACCCGAACAAGAATGTCTGGGAGGTCGTCTCCGACGGACTGGACTTCCTGAAGGTGGGCAACTTCGAGATGAACTCGCGCGCCTACGTGGCGAGCTTCGGGTTCAAGGGCCCGGACCAGCAGAAGCTGGCCGGTGTGCTCTCCGGCGGTGAGCGGAACCGCCTGAACCTGGCGCTGACCCTGAAGCAGGGCGGAAATGTCCTCCTGCTCGATGAGCCCACCAATGACCTCGACGTCGAGACCCTGTCGAGCCTCGAGGATGCCCTCCTCGAGTTCCCCGGCTGTGCCGTCGTGATCTCCCACGACCGCTGGTTCCTGGACCGCATCGCGACCCACATCCTCGCCTGGGAGGGCGACGACGAGGACGAGAGCAAGTGGTTCTGGTTCGAGGGCAACTTCGCCGACTACGAGGCCAACAAGATCGAGCGTCTGGGCGCCGACGCGGCTCGTCCGCACGCCTCCAAGCACCGTCGCCTCACCCGCGACTGATCGCAACAGGCCAGAAGATGGAAGGAGCCGCACCCCTGAGGGGTGCGGCTCCTTCGTTGTTGTGGCCCAGCGTCCTTGTGGCCCAGCCGTCATGGCGACGCGGGTCAGTTCCTGGTCGTGTCCAGACGGCATGTTCCGGTGCCGCCCGGCAACTGGTGACGGTGGCGGGCCACCCACCGGTAGACCGGCTCCGCCACCACCAGCACGAGCGGATGGCACAGTGCGCGGCCCACCAGTCCCAGAGTGCCGCTGCCTGTCGAGAGCGCCTCTCCGAAGGCTCGGGCACCGTGGGTCACCGTTGCGTCGGCGGCAACGAACGGAATCTCCTGCCAGGCACGATCCAGGTCCACACCGGCCTGCGTCAGCGACGCCGGTGACATCGGCCGCACGTGGATCGGTAGCCCCCAGCCCGCCACCACCGATGCAGCACGTGTGCAGAATCCGCAGTCCGGGTCGTAGAAGAGAGTGCCTCGCATATGGCCATTCTCACCCACGCGGATCCTGACAGTCGCGGTAGGCCGCGTCAGACGGCGACGCTGCAGCGCTGCTCGAAGCTGGTCACACGGTAGTCGTAGCGGTACAGATTGCTGACTCGACGCTCGTCGATGTTCAGGCTGTGCACCACGAAGCTGCCCGCGGCCAGATCCACGTCGGTCACCCGCACGTACTGGGTGGGGGAGTCCGGGTCGTGGTTGGCCTCCACCGCGGCGGCCAGCGACTGGGCCTTCCACATCAAGGAATCCATCACCACGGCGGTCTGGGTGGCGGTGCGCACCGTCGGATCGATGCTGACGGTGGCAAAGCAGTGCCGGGCATACGGGATGCCGACGTAGTCAGCACGTGCCGTGCTGGTGGTCAGGGGAACGGCCAGCAAGCCAAGGGTGGCCGCACCGGCAGCCAAGAGGGCGCGACGACGCATTTCTCTCTCCATCTCTGTGATGACAGGCGATCCCTGAAGGTCAAGGATTCGCCTCCATTGTTCGATGGTAGTGCCAACAGGTCGACCACCAGAATTTGCGTTCAGTTAAGTCCCGCCATGTGGCAGCATCAGCCAGGTGACCCGACGGCCCAGCATCCTGCTCGACACCCGCCCCTTCAAGGCATCCCGCCATTTCACCTGGATGTGGCTCGGTGCCCTCGTGGCCGGCGTCGGGAACTCGCTCACCGCCGTGGCAGTGGGCTTGCACGTCTACGAACTCACCCATTCAACCTTCGCGGTCTCCATGGTGGGGGTGATCGCGCTGCTGCCCACCCTGTTCGCCGGCCTGTACGGCGGCACCATCGTCGACCGGTATGACCGGCGCGTCGTGGCACTCCTGGCCGCCCTGCTGGCATGGAGCTCCACCGCGGTGATCGCCGCCCTTGCATGGCTGGACATGGAGACCATCTGGACGCTGTATCTGTTCTCTGCCCTCAGCACGATCGGCGCGACGCTGGTCAGCGCCTCCCGCCAGGCGATCATCCCGAACCTGCTGGAGGCCGAACTGCTGCCGGCGGCGGGTGCGCTGAACGGCATGAGCATGGGGCTGCAGATCACGCTTGGCCCCAGTCTGGCCGGACTGCTCGTGGCACGGTTCGGGTTCGCCTGGACCTACACACTGGACCTGGTGCTCTTCTGCGGAGCCTTCCTGGGGCTCGCAGCCCTGCCCGCCATGCCACCCGAGGCCGGGGGGCAGACCAAGGCCTGGGCGGCAATCCGGGAATCCTTCGCCTACATCCGCCAGACGCCCGTGGTGGCGATGAGCTTCGTCGTCGACATCATCGCCATGACCTTCGGCAACCCCCGCTCCCTGTTCCCGGCGCTCGGTGCCATCGCCATCGGTGGTGGCCCGGTGACGGCGGGAATCCTGGCCGCAGCCTCCGCGGTGGGTGCCGTGCTGTGCAGCCTGCTCAGCGGGCGAATCGTCGGCTGGAGCAGGCACGGGCGTGCTGTGAACCTGTCGGTGATCGCCTACGGGATCTTCACCGTCGGGCTGGGAGTGGTGGTGCTTCTGGTTCGCACTGGCCTGTGGCCGGGCGGGGTGGGAACGCCGGACCGGATGAATTCCTCCGCCATGTGGGCTGCGATGGTGATGCTGCTGGGGATGGGCGCAACGGACAATGTCTCGGCCATCTTCCGCAACACGATCCTGCAGCAGGCGGTGCCCGACCGGATCCGCGGCCGGATGCAGGGGATCTACATCATGGTGGTCACTGGCGGACCGCGCCTGGGTGACCTCTTCGTCGGCCTGTTGGCCATCGGCGCCGTGTGGGCCCCGCCGCTGGTGGGCGGTCTGGCCATCATCGGGCTCGTGGCCGTGCTGGCGCGGGCCGTGCCAGGATTCCACCGCTACGACGCGCATGCCAGCGCAGCCCGGACATGACGGTGGGCCCGCCCCCACCCCGGGACGGGCCCACCAGAGATCGGATCAGGGGCGAGTCTGGATCACGGCGAAGCAGTCCTGCTCCAGGATCTCCTCGACGCGGTAGTCAGAGAAGACGCCAGTGGCGACCCAGGTCTGGTCGTAGGTGTGCATGGCCTTCATGGTGCCGGTGGTGGGGTCGACCTCGGTGACGCTCAGGCCGGCGTTGTAGGCCTTGTTGGCCACGCGGGCCATGTTGTAGCGCAGCTGGGTGCTGGTGTACCCGTCGGTCTCGAACTGGACCTTGGTGTAGCACATGCCCTGACGCTGCGTGCCGTCGGGATCCAGAGCGGCCTGGGCGTTGCCGGCGGCCAGGGGGGCGGCCAGGAAGCCCAGGGCGACGGTGGTGGCGGCGAGCTTGCCGAATGCCTTCATGACGTTCTCCTTGATTCTCGGGGGTGCAGGAGGATCTCTGGTGAGAGAGTCTCTGTAGGGAAAGGATTGCCGCGCGTGGCGCCATCAGCTTCCCAATGTGTTGTGACTTCGCTCAAGCGTCATAAATTGCATTCAGTTCGGTTAACTCAGCTCCGGTCCTCGGGCATCTCGATCTCGCCCAGATCGCTCCAGCCGTCCTGGGGGATCTCGTAGCTGATGACCTTCGGCCGGTTGGCGGCGTACTGGCCCTGTTCCTTCATGGCCTTCTTGAAGTGCTCGCTGTTCACGTGCGCCGAGCCGGCCTCGCCGTCCTTGTAGGCCTCGATCAGGATGTACTCGTTGGGGTTCTCGACACTGCGCGACCAGTCGAACCACAGGCAACCGGGCTCGGCGCGGCAGGCGTCGGTGAACTCCTGTGTCAGCGACATGAAGTCGTCGGCGTACTCGGGCTTGACGTCCCACTTCACGGTGATGGTGATCATGCAGCCATTCTGCCCGGATCCTACGGGGCCGCGGAAAATGTCAGTGCCGAGTGGTGGACTTGGATCATGCAGAGGGAGGAGCCGTGAGGCTGGTCTATGTGGACGACTCGGGCGCAGAGATCTCCGGGATCGCCTGCTTCAGCTGGGTCGAGGTGCCGGAGGAGGCGTGGGCGCCGGTACTCGGTGCCTGGCTGGACTACCGCGATGAGCTGTGGCGTCATCATGGCGTGGGCAAGACCGTCGAGATCCACTCCACCAGCTTCACCAATGGCCGTGGTCGGCCGTCGTGCAATGACCAGCTCAACGCGTCCAAGCTGGCCCGACGGGAGGTCTTCGAACGGGGACTCGACGTCCTGGCCACCCAGTCCATGGTGCAGGTGGGCAGTGTCTTCGGCCGCACCCGAGGCCGTCGCGGCGAATACCGAGACGAGCGGATGCGCGTCTACCAGGAGATGGTCCTCCTGCTCGACGATCGGATGCGGCAACGAGGCGAACGCGCGCTCGTGGTGATGGACGGCGACGGCACGGACACCGGCTACGCGACGGCCCATCGGGCGCTACGTCGTAGTACCCGTCACGTGGTGGAGGATCCGATCTTCCAGCACTCGGACCGCAGTCACTGGCTGCAGATGGCGGACATGGTGGCCTACTCCGCCTACCAGGAAGTACTCGCCCATCCGGCCAAGGCCTTCAGCCACGCGTGGTATCCGCGATTTCGTGAGCAGGACGTTCTGGGTGGACCGTGCCAGGTGTGAGCCGGCCGGAAAAAGAAGCTGGACCCGTCTCCCTGCATGCACAGGACGGGTCCGCAACTCAAGGATAGGTCATTCGCCCGGCCGGTACATGCAAGGGCCAGTGTCAGTTGCAGCCCTCGGGGCCACAGGAGGGGCCAGTGGTGTCCATCCCGTCGATGCCGGGGACGGCCAACGGCTGGATCCTCGGATGTGACTCGTCCCAGACCTGCCTCAGGGCCTGCTCGAAGACCTCTGCGGGCTGGGCCCCCGAGATGCCGTACTTGTTCTCCAGGACGAAGAAGGGAACGCCCTGGATTCCCAGCTGGCCGGCCAGCTGGATGTCATTGGCCACGGCCTGGTCCAGTCGGTGCGCCTCGGGACTGTCGCCCACGGCGATGGCGGCCTTGTCGGCGTCCATGCCCGCCTGACCCGCGATCCGCACCAACACCTCGGGATCGGAGATGGACTCACCGTCGGTGAAGTGCGCCTTCAGCAGGGCGATCTTCAGCGTGCGTGCGACAGCGCCAGAGGGATCCTCGACCCGGGCCGCGTGCAGGAGGCGATGCGCACGGCGGCTGTTGGCCACCTGGACGGAATCGAAGTCCAGCACCAGACCCTCGGATGCGCCAGCCGCGCGCACCTGGCCGAACATCTGCTCCACCTGGTCCCGGGGCATGCCCTTGGTGGCAGAGAGGTAGTCCACCTCGGTGCCGTCGTAGGCCTCGGGCAGGGTGGGGTCCAGCTGGTAGCTGTGCAGGCGCACCTCAACCTGGTCCTTGTGCGGGAAGTCGTCCAGCACGCGCTCGAAGCGGGTCAGGCCGATGTAGCACCACGGGCAGGCAATGTCGGACCAGATGTCGATCTCCATACCGGGACAACCCGGACCGCGGTCCATTTGTTCCCGGGCCTCAGGTGTTCCCGGGCTTCAGCGGTGGGCGGCCAGGAGCTCACCCAGGGTCATCGCGTCGCGATCCTCCAGATCCTTGGCCTGCTTGCGGCAGCTGAAGCCGTCGGCCAGCACGATCGCGTCGGGATGGGTGCGCAGGGCCGGCAGCAGGTCGTGCTCGGCCACCTTCACGCTCACCTCGTAGTGGCCCTTCTCGACGCCGAAGTTGCCGGCCAGGCCGCAGCAGCCGCCCAGGGTGACAACCTCGGCACCCGTGCGGGCCAGGATCTCCGCGTCGGCCTTCCAGCCCAGCACCGATGCATGGTGGCAGTGCGGCTGCGCGACGATGGTGTGGCCCGACAGGTTGGGCAGCGCCAGATCATCCACGGTCAGCAGCAGTTCCGCCAGGGTGTGCATGCCCTGCGCGATGGCCTCCACCCGGGGCTCGTCGTGCAGCAACTCCTTGGCATCCGAACGCCACACCGCCAGACAGCTGGGTTCCATGCCGACAATCGGGATGCCCGCCTCGACGATGGGGTACAGCACTTCCACTGCCGCGCGGAGCTGCTTGCGCGCCCCGTCGAGCTGGCCAGTGGTGATCCAGGTGAGACCGCAGCAGGCATTCTCCTGCAGCACACGAGGCTCGAAACCGGCCGCCACCAGCGTCTGCACCAGACCCGCCAACTGGTTGCCCACGAAGGAGTCGGTGAACGAGTCCACCCAGATGACGCACTCCCGGCGAGGCAGGACACCCCCAGGCTCGGCCCCCGTTGGGCGGGTCGCCGCCACCATTCCTCGATCCTTTCGAGGGGGCGTGCCGTCGAGCGACTTGCGTGCGCTTCCGGCCACCCGGAATTCGGGCATCGGACGGCGCTGGTCGACGCCGGCCGCCCACCGGACCGCGTGCTTGAGGCCCGGCAGCTGGGTGCCCAGATTGGCGATCGCGCCAACCCCGGGCACCTTGGTCACCAGCCGACCCCAGCGGGGCAGCCAGCCCATCGCATAATGGCTCATCGGCCGCAACCGTCCCTTGTAGCTCTCGTGGAGCACCCGAGACTTGTAGCTGGGCATGTCGATGCCGGTGGGGCAGTCGTGCGAGCAGCCCTTGCAGCTCAGGCACAGGTCCAGGGCCTCGTGCACCTCGGGGGAGCGCCACCCCTGGGCAACCAGCGAACCGTTCACCATTTCCTGCAGCACTCGGGCCCGGCCGCGCGTGGAGTCCTTCTCGTCGCGGGTTGCCTGGAAGGACGGGCACATCACGCCGCCACCGGCCGTGGAATCGGCCAGACACTTGCCCACGCCGGTGCACTGGTGCACGGCCTTGACGAACTCGGGATCCTCCAGCCGCAGCGGGGAATTGACCGTCGCAGCCACGCGGATGTCGGCCTCGACCGGAACCGGGTCCACCAGGACGCCGGGATTGAGCAGGTTCTTGGGGTCGAAGAGCTGCTTCACCTGCCCGAACAGGGAGAGCGCCTCCGGCGAGTACATGGCCGGCAGCAGGGCAGACCGGGCCCGTCCATCGCCGTGCTCGCCACTCATCGAACCGCCATGCCGGGCGGCCAGCGCCGCGGCCTGCTCCACGAACTCGCGGTAGGCGGCCGGACCGTTGGGCTTGTCCAGCGGGAAGTCGATGCGGCAGTGCACACAGCCGTCGCCGAAGTGGCCATAGGGTAGGCCCTGCAGACCGTGCTCGGTCAACAGCGCGTCGAACTCGCGCAGATAGGCACCCAGGCGTGCGGGCGGGACGGCAGCGTCCTCCCAGCCGGCATAGGCCGGGTTGGCCAGGCTGACGCCGGCCAGGCCGGCGCCATCGGCCCGAATCTTCCACAGCTGGGCTGCCAACGCCCGGTCGTCAACCACCCATGCCTCCAGGGCATGGGCGGCGTCGGCCAGGGCCTGGCAGCGTTCCCGGACCTCGGTCTCGTCCTCGCCCACGAGTTCGACGAAGACCCAGCCGTCGCCGCGGGGCAGTGCGGGCAGGGCCGCGGCCCCGTGCTGGCGCTCCACCACGTCGTAGATGCGACGATCCATGCCTTCGCAGGCAACCGGTGCGAACTCCAGGATGGTGGGCATGTCATCGGCCGCCTCGGGCATCGACGCGTAACCCAGCGCCACCATCATGGAGACGGGGGCATCGGCCACCAGGCGCACCGTGGCGCCGGTGATGATGCCGAGCGTGCCCTCCGTGCCGCTGAAGAACTTCGCGACGTCGAAGCCCTTCTCCGGCAGCAGGTGCTCCAGCGAATACCCCGAGACCTGACGGCTGAAGTGCCCGAACTCGGTGCGGATCGTGCCCAGGTTCGTCGCCACCAGGTCGCGCAGGGCCGGAAGGGGAGTGGCATCGCTGCCACCCTCGCCCAGACGCACCAGCTCGCCGGTTCCGGTGATGACGTCGAGCGCCACCACATTGTCGGCGCTGCGGCCATAGCCCAGCGCGCGCGGGCCGCACGCATTGTTGCCGATCATGCCGCCGATGGTGCAGCGGGTGGCCGTGGACGGGTCCGGCCCGAAGCGCAGCGCGTGCGGGCGGGCGGCGACCTGCAGGTTCTGCTGCACCACTCCGGGTTGCACGACGGCGGTGCGCGTCTCAGGGTCGATGCCGCCAATGGCATTCAGGTGCCGGGCGACGTCGATCACCAGACCTTCGCCGATCGCATTGCCCGCGCAGGAGGTACCCGCACCACGGGGGACGATCGGCAGGCCAACGGTCAGTGCCGCCCGGACGACGGTGGTCAGCTCGTCAACGGTCCGCGGCCGGGCGACGGCCTGCGGGACCACTCGGTAGATCGAGCCGTCACTGGAGTAGATGGCCCGCGTCAGGGTGCTGGTGTCGGTGCACGCGGCGGCGCCGGGCTGGGCGAGGAATTCGTCGAGCAGGCTGGTCACGTGCTCAGTCTTCCACTGACAGGATGGCTTCCATGACTCGTCCCATGGCCTTGAAGTCCTCGGGGTCAGCGGCGTCGACGAGGATGCGGCGCACCGCGGCGACGTGGTTGGGGGCTGCCTCTTCCAGCAGCTTGTAACCGCGATCGGTGAGGATGGCCATCACACCCCGACGATCGTCGGGCGCGGCGCAGCGCTCAACCCAGCCGGACTTCTCCATGCGGGAGACGGCGTGGGTGAGGCGGGAGCGGGACTGGTGGACCAGTTCTGCCAGCTCGCTCATGCGGCACCGGCGGTTCTCGCTCTCGGAGAGCACCACCAGGATCTCGTACTCGGCAAGGTCGAGTCCATGACGCCGCAGGTCCTGGTCAAGGTAGTAGTCCACCCTGGCAGTGGCCAGCAGCCACTTGCGCCAGATCCGCTGCTGCTCGTCGTTCAACCAGAGGGAGTCGTCGGGGTCGGCCATGGGGTCACAATACCGACCGCCGGATGGGGGCCGATACCCTGCCCCCAAGGCGTGGGACTGCGCTGCGATGGGGCGCCGCCCGGCAGCTAGGCTTGCGGAGCGCTCGCAATCGTCGACGCCATTCACCCAGGAGGCATGAGCTCGTGCAGCATCCCGTCACCACGCTCGACGTCCCGATTCGCTGGACGGACCTGGATCTCCAGGGACACGTCAACAACAGTCTGGTGGTGGAGTACCTGCAGGAGGCCCGCAGCGGACTGATGTCCGCCGGCCCCAACCGGCACCTGGTCAGCAGTGGCGTCGTGGTCGTCGGTCACGTGGTGGAGTACGTGCGTCCCATCCTGTTCAGCGAGACGCCACTCAGGGCAGAGGTTGGCGTGTACGACGTCGGGGCTGCGCGCTTCCACGTGCAGTACGAGCTCTTCCAGGAAGGCCAGCTGTGTGCCCGGGCCAGCTCGACCCTGTGCCCCTTCGACTTCGAGGCCAACCGTCCACGACGGCTCACCGCCGCCGAACGGGACTGGTTCGTGCAGGTGGCGGGCCCGGCGCCCGAGCAGCGGGAGCTCGCGGTGCCTGCTCTGCAGGGACGTGGACACGTGCATCCCTTCACCGTGCGCTGGGGCGACGTGGACCGCTACGGGCACGTCAACAATGTGCGGCACTTCGACTACCTGCAGGTGGCCCGGATCGCGGCCACGACGGCCGCCGACAGCTCCATGGCCCGCGACGGGGGCCAGACCCGATGGGTGGTGGCCCGCCAGGACGTGGACTACGTCGGGCAGATCAGTCACCGCCCGGAGCCCTACGCGGTGCACACCGCCGTGGCCCGTGTGGGGACGACCTCGTACACGCTGGCCGCCGAGATCGTCGACCCGCTTGCCGGCGGTGAAGTCCTCGCCCGCGCCCGCACGGTGCAGGTCTGTACGGATCGCGACGGCAAGAAGAAGGAACTGCCCGCCAGCACCCGCGAGGCGCTGACGGGCCTGCTCATCAGCTGAGTCGCAGCCAGGCGGCCGTGTCGCCAGGCAGCCTTCCGTCGGCAAGGTCGCCCGTGGCCACCAGCAGATCGCCCTCCAGTTCCACCGGCTCGTCGCCGAAGTTCACGACGCAGCGCAGGCCGTTCCCGCGGGTGAAGCTGAGCACTTGGGCGGGGGAGTCCTCCCACACCAGCGTCCCGTCGCCCAAGTCGTCCAGCTCGCGCCGCAGCCGCAGCAGGGTGCGGAAGAGGTTCAGCGACGAGGTGAGATCCACCTCCTGCTTGTCCACCGTCCAGGCTGCCCAGTGCTCGGGCTGGGGGAGCCACGGGCGAGCATCCTCGCCGAAACCGAAGGGCTGTGCGTCACCCTTCCAGGGCAGCGGCACGCGGCAGCCGTCGCGGCCACGCACCGTGTGGTTCGAGCGAACCCACGTCGGATCCTGCAGGGCCTCTTCCGGAAGGTCCTCCACCTCGTCCAGACCCAACTCCTGACCCTGGTAGATGTAGGCGCCACCCGGCAGGGCCAGCATCAGCGCGGCAGCAGCGCGGGCCCGACGACGACCCAGCTGCACGTCGGTCTCCTGGCCGGTGAAGGCGTCCTGCCAGTGCGGGTCCTCCTCGTGCGGGGTCGACGAGAAGTGTCGCCCCGACTTGGGCTTTCCGTACCGACTGACGACGCGCATCACGTCGTGGTTCTCCAGCACCCAGATGGTGGGGGCGCCCACGGCCGCGTGTCCCTCGATGCCGGAGTCGATCGTGGTGCGCAGGCTCTCGGCGCTCCACTCGGACTCCAGGAAGTCGAAGCAGAAGGTGGTGTTCAAGCGATCCGGACGCACGTACTCCACCAGGCGGTCCAGCGGCAGGTAGGCCTCGGAGACGAAGATTCGGGCTCCCAGTTCCGTGCCCGCATAGGAGTCGGCAATCGCGCGCCAGCGGCGCTGGATCTCGGCCAGTTCCGGACGGTCCCACATGGGGGCCCCGACGGGCTTGGCGGTGGTGCCGAAACCGGTCTTGGGGTCGTGGGGAACGTCGGGCCAGCTGGTGTCCTTGAACAGGCTGTCGGCCACGTCAACCCGGAAGCCGTCGACGCCGCGGTCGAACCAGAAGCGCAGCACCCGGTCGAACTCGGCCCGCACGGCCTCGTGCTCCCAGTTCCAGTCCGGCTGTTCCGGAGCGAACATGTGCAGGTAGAACTGTCCCGGGGTGCCGTCGGCATTGGTGGTGCGCTCCCACATGGAGCCACCGAACAGCGCGCCCCAGTTGGAGGGGGGTTCATTGCCGTCGGGGCCAGTGCCGTCGCGGAAGATGAACAGGTCTCGCTCCGGGGAACCCGGTTCTGCGGCCAGCGCCTTCTGGAAGAGCGGGTGATCGATCGAGCAGTGATTGGGAACCAGGTCGATCAGCACGCGCAGGCCAAGGTCATGGGCCGTGGCGACGAACTCGTCCGCATCGGCCAGGGAGCCGAAGTCCGGATGGATGTCGCAGTAGTCGGCCACGTCGTAGCCACCGTCCCACAGCGGCGACGGGTACCAGGGCGAGACCCAGACCGCGTCGACGCCGAGGTCCTTGAGATGGGGGAGCTTGTCCACCATGCCTCGCACGTCTCCGGTGCCGTCATTGTTCGCGTCAGCGAAGCTGCGGGGATAGATCTGGTAGGTGACGGCGGAGCGCCACCAGTTCGCGTCGTCAGGAATCACAGGCCCACCCTAGGCGAACAGCACAAAGGGGAGGCATGCGCACCCTGGTGGCCGGCCCGCAGCCTCCGCGGGCGTAGGATTCTGCGTCGGCGCGCCCACCGGTGCGCCCAGTCTTCCAGGAGAAACATCGTGACCAACAGCCCCGTCACGGCGACGGGTGTGCCGCGCACCAGCATCAAGGAGCTGACGCTCCGCGGTGTTGTCATCGGCGGCATCATCACCCTCGTCTTCACCGCTGCCAATGTCTACCTCGGCCTCAAGGTGGGGCTGACCTTCGCCACGTCCATCCCCGCAGCCGTCATCTCGATGGCCATCCTGCGGATGTTCCACGACCACACGATCGTGGAGAACAACATCGTCCAGACCATCGCGTCGGCCGCCGGAACGCTGAGCGCCATCATCTTCGTGCTGCCCGGCCTGGTGATGCTCGGCTACTGGCAGGGCTTCCCGTACTGGACCACCGCCGCCGTCTGCTTCTTCGGCGGCGTGCTCGGCGTCATGTACTCTATTCCGCTGCGCCGGGCGCTGGTGACGGGTTCCGACCTGCCCTATCCGGAGGGCGTCGCCGCTGCGGAGGTGCTGCGCGTCGGTGACTCCGCCGAAGGTGGCGAGGAGAATGCCCGCGGCCTCAAGATCATCACCGTTGCAGGCCTGAGTGCGGCGGCCTTCACCATCATCGCCAAGATGAAGCTGGTGGCGGAAGGCGTGCAGCAGGCCTTCAAGGTGGGAGCCGGCGGCACCATGGTGGGCACCAGCCTTTCGCTGGCCCTGATCGGCGTCGGCCACCTGGTGGGCATCACCGTGGGCCTCGCCATGATCGTGGGTCTCTTGATCAGCTATGGCGTGATCCTGCCGATGATGACCCGCGGCCAGATCGACCCCGAGTTGCCGCTGGCCAAGAGCGTCGGTGCGGTCTTCTCCAGCGATGTGCGCCTGATCGGCGCCGGGACCATGGCGGTGGCCGCCGTCTGGACCCTGCTGAAGATCATCGGCCCCATCATCAAGGGCATCACCGAGTCCCTGGCCGCACACCAGAAGGCGCAGGGCGAGCTGCCCATCGAGGAACGTGACCTGTCCATGAAGGTGGTGATCGGCACCACCCTGGCGTCGATGCTGCCGATCGGCGCCCTGCTGTGGCTGTTCACCCGCGGCACCCCGCTGGAGAGCAATTCGCTCGGCCTGGTGATCACCTCGGTGCTCTTCGTGCTGCTCGTCGGCCTGTTCGTCGCCTCGGTCTGCGGCTACATGGCCGGCCTGATCGGCGCCTCCAATTCGCCCATCTCGGGCGTCGGCATCATCGTCGCCATCGCGGCGGCCCTGCTGATCAAGGGCGTGCACGGCGCCGGGACCGGGGAGATGACCGAGGCGCTGGTGGCCTACACCCTGTTCACCACGGCCGTCGTCTTCGGCGTCGCCACCATCAGCAATGACAATCTGCAGGACCTCAAGACCGGTCAGCTCGTGGGTGCCACCCCGTGGAAGCAGCAGGTGGCCCTGATCATCGGCGTCGCCTTCGGTTCGGCGATCATCCCGCCGGTGCTGGGCGTCATGAACACGTCCTTCGGTTTCGCCGGAGCCCCGGGCGCCGGTGAGGGAGCCCTCGCCGCCCCGCAGGCCTCGCTGATCTCCACCCTGGCCAAGGGCGTCCTCGGTGGCGGTCTGGACTGGAACCTGCTGGGCATCGGCGCGCTGATCGGCTGTGTGGTCATCGCGATCAACGAGATCCTGGGCAAGACCACCAAGGGCCGCATGGCGCTGCCGCCGCTGGCCGTGGGCATGGGCATGTACCTGCCGATCAGCCTCACTCTGATGATCCCGATCGGGGCCGCTCTGGGTCTGGCCTACGACAAGTGGGCCGACCACACCCCCAGCCCCGAACGCAGCAAGCGGATGGGCACCCTGTTGGCCACCGGTCTGATCGTTGGAGAGAGCCTCTTCGGTGTCATCTACGCCGGTATCGTCGCGGCCACCGGCCAGGAGGAGCCGATGGCCGTCATCAAGGCCGAGAGCTGGGTGAACCCGGCTCAGCTGTTGGGCATCGCGGTCTTCGCAGCGCTCGTCGCAGCCTTGTACGCGTGGACGAAGAAGCAGGCCGTCGACCGCCTCTGACGCCTCGACGCCGTGGTGACACACGTAGCGAAGGGCGCTCCCACCTTGTGGTGGGAGCGCCCTTCGTGTGTCTGGTGAGCCTGCGGTGCGAGGAGCAGGACTCAGTGGTTGCCGCCGTCGCCGGCGATCTCCGACTTGTCGCCCGACCACAGGGTGTGGAAGGAGCCCTCGGCGTCGATCCGCTTGTAGGTGTGGGCACCGAAGTAGTCGCGCAGACCCTGCGTGAGCGACGCGTTCAGGCGCGGAGCACGCACCTGGTCGTAGTAGGCCAGCGATGAGCTGAAGCCCGGCACCGGGACACCGGCGGTGATGGCGGTGGTGACCACGCGACGCCAGGCGTCCTGCCCCTTGGCGAGCTCCGCCTTGATGCTGGGGGCCTCCAGGAGGGTGACCAGGTTGCCGGCGGCGTACTCATTGCTGATGCGGTCGAGCAGCTTGGCGCGGATGATGCAGCCGTCGCGCCAGATCTTGGCGACCGCGGCCACGTCGATCTCCCAGCCGTACTCCTGGCCGGCGATGCGGATCTCGTCCAGGCCCTGGGCGTAGGCGATCACCTTGGAGGCCCACAGGGCCTGACGGATGTCATCGGTGAAGGCCTTCACGTCGTCCACCGCGAGCGAGCCGTCCGGGCCCTCCAGAGCGGCCTGTGCGTGCTCGCGCAGCTCGGGGCTGGAGCTGATGGCGCGGGCGAAGACGGCCTCGCTGATGGCATTGACCGGCACGCCCAGCTTCAGGGCGGACTGCACGGTCCAGGTGCCGGTGCCCTTCATGCCGGCGGCGTCGACGATCACGTCCACCAGGCCCTTGCCCGTCTTTGCGTCCACCTGGCGCAGCACCTCGGAGGTGATCTCGATCAGGTAGGAGTCCAGGTCACCGGTATTCCACTCGGCGAAGACGTCGGCCATCTGTTCATTGCTCAGTCCAGCGGCCTTGAGCAGGGTGTAGGCCTCGCCGATGAACTGCATGTCGGCGTACTCGATGCCGTTGTGGACCATCTTGACGAAGTGGCCGGCGCCGTCGGTGCCGATGTAGGTGCAGCACGGCTCGCCCTCGTACTGGGCGGAGATCTTCTCCAGGATGGGGCCCATCGACTCGTAGGCCTCGCGGGTTCCGCCGGGCATCATCGAGGGGCCCTCCAGGGCACCAACCTCGCCACCGGAGATGCCGCAGCCGACGAAGTGCAGCCCGGCGTCGCGGACCTTCTGCTCGCGGCGGATGGTGTCCTCGTAGAAGGCATTGCCGCCGTCGACGATGATGTCGCCCTGCTCCAGCAGGGGAATGAGCTGGTCGATCACCGCGTCGGTGCCACGGCCGGCCTGCACCATGATCACGATGCGACGGGGGCGTTCCAGCGAGGCGACGAAGTCCTCGATCTTCTCGGAGGCAATGAAATTGCCCTCGGTGCCGTGCTCGGCGATGACCTCCTCGGTCTTGGCGAAGGTCCGGTTGTAGATGGCCGTGGTGTAGCCCTTGTGGGCCATGTTGCGGGCCAGTGAGGAGCCCATCACGGCCATGCCGATCACGCCGACATCGGCGAGCTGCTTCGCTTCGGTGGTGGGCGAGGTGGTCTCGGTCATGGAAACTCCTTGGGTCGGGGCAGTTCTGGCCGACAGCAACTCTGCCTGCCGGCCTGTGACGGGTCCAGTCCAGCAAAGGCGGGACGGCGGCGGGAGTCCTTGCCACATGTTGCAGGGCCAGATTGATCGATCTGAGTGATGAAATAGCCCTGACCAGTGCTGTTGCCCACTGTTGCCATCTGATGACGGCGCATACTACAGTCAGTAGCATGGCACAGGGCAAGGATGACCAGTCACAGAGCCGGCCGGCCACGATCTACCAGGTGGCCGAGGCTGCTGGAGTCAGCCCGTCCACGGTTTCCCGGGCCTTCTCGCGCCCCGGGCGGGTGAGTGACCAGACGGCCGCCAAGATCCATCGCATCGCCGCGGAGCTCGGTTACCGCACCGAGGCGGTCTTCCGGGCCGAGCGCCCGGTACGCACGAAGATGATCGGACTGTTGATCGGCGACGTCACCAATCCCTTCTACTTCAACATCATCCGGGGTGCCGAGGTCACCGCGGCCAAGGCGGGCTTCTCCATCGTGCTCGCCGATTCCCAGGAGTCGACCGAGCGTGAGGGCACTCTCCTGGAACGGTCCCTGCCGGTGCTCGACGGGCTGGTGATCGTCGCCTCTCGCCAGTCGGACACGGCCCTGCGCGGGGTCTCCAAGAAGGTCCCGACGGTGGTGCTCAACCGCCACGTCACCGGACTGCCCTGTGTGACCAGCGACAATGCCCGCGGCATGCGACGAGCCCTCGAGCATCTGGGGGAGCTAGGGCACCGCCGCATCGCCTATGTGGCCGGGCCGGAAGCCTCCTGGGTGGACGGCATGCGTTGGCGTGCCTTCCGCGATGCCTGCTCCGAGCTGGGCCTGGATGACTTTCGCTATGGCCCCGTCCATCCGACGGTCAGGGGCGGTCTGACCGCCTCCCGGGACATCGGCAACCACCGCGAGACCGCGGTGGTCTGCTACAACGACCTCGTGGCCATCGGTGTGCTGCGCGGGCTCGCCCAGCGTGGGATCAGCGTTCCCGGTGACCTCTCGGTGGTTGGCTTCGACAACACCTTCGCGTCTGACCTCGTCACGCCGGCCATCACCACGGTGGCCTCCCCGCTCCGCCAGCTGGGGGAGGAGGGCGTGCGCACCGTGCTGGCCCTGATGAAGTCCCACCAGACCGCCGTACCGGGGCTCGCCACGATGCCGATGGAGCTGGTGGTACGGGAGTCGACGGGGCCGCTCAGCAGCGGGCAGTGAATCAGCGCTGGGAATTGAGCTTGAACAGGATCTCGCCCGCATTGGGCACGACCATCGTTCCGGGTGTCTTGGCCTCGGCCTCCAGATCGATGCTGGCGGGGTCCAGGTAGCCCAGGTTCACCTGGGCGCACGTCTCCGGCGTGATCTGCGTGGCCAGCGTCACCTTGATCCGGTTGTGTTCGGTACCGGTCTGCTCATCGTAGGTCCCGGCTCCCCGCACGTGAGTGGAGTGCGCCAGGACACCCTTGGGCACATCCTGGAAGCGGTCCCACTGCTTGGTGAAGTACTCGATGCAGTGGTAGCCAATCTCGTAGATCTCGTGGTGCACCTCCGAGACCTCCGTGACGTGCGGGGCATAGATGATCACCTCACCCCCGTCGGCCATCGCCGGCTGCGCCTTGTAGCAGCCCTTCGCGGCGGTCCAGATGTCGTCATAGCGCTCGGGCATGCAGGCGATCACCTTCTGCAGCGGCTCGTCCAGCCAGACGATGTGGCTCTCGGCGGCAACCTCCGCCATGGCTGCCCAGGCGTCCTCGCTCGTGCCGAAGGCAGCAGCCTCCAGCTCGCCCGAGCCGGACTGCACCACCAGGCACAGCGCCAACTTCTCGTTGTCGATCAGGTCCGTGCCGGCATTGATGATGGCGCGCATCGGCGTGATGCCGGTGGTGCCGATCACCTTCTCGACGCCCAACAGGGCCCCCACCCAGTGCGAGAGGTCGATCGCGTCGTGCGTGGCACAGCCGGGGATGAAGTACTTGTTGCCGCCGGAGATGCCCACCACCTCGTGCGGGAAGACGGGTCCGATGACGATGTTCACGTCGGCCTCGACGACGTAGCGGTTGATCTCCACGTCGACGGAGACGTCCTGCGCACCCTGACTGAGCTCACGGATGGTCTCCGCGCTGAGGGTGCCGACCTTGACGATCTTGTCCGGGTCCTGCCACTCGTGGTTGACCACCCGCATGCCCGGGTAGGCCTCCTCCAGCGTGGCCGGCTGCCCCTCGCCCCCGACGCCGAACCAGCGGTCGATCTCGTCAGGCTCCATGTAGGAGTGCGTGCCCAGGGCGATGACCGCGGTGAGCTCGGCCACCCGCGGTGCGAGCTGGGCATGCACGGCCTTCAGCACCATGGGCAGCGGCATGGAACGGGTGCCGTCCGGGACCACCAGCACCACCTTCTTGCCGTCGACGTCGGCGCGGGCGAGGTTGCGCTCGACGAAGGCGATGAAGTCGGCCTCGCCGACCTGCTGGTGGGCACCGCCGATGCTCTCGACGGGGAAGGACTCGCTGGAGGTGCTTTCGGGGCTCATGGAGCCAGTCAATCCTGCAGCCCGTCCGCGGGCAAGCGGTTGCGTGGGATTGCCGTGGTGGCACGCCCCTTCGCGGTCGACGTGATCGGCCAACACGTGGCAACCGGTGGAAACTGTCAGTGGCTCCGGAGAGCATGGGCCACATGGCACAGGCAATGACGCTCCACCCAGACCGACTCTTCCCCGCAGACCCCACCACGCGTGATGCGGCCCGTCGCATCTACGACGAGGTCAAGGACCTGCCGATCCTCTCGCCCCACGGCCACGTGCCCCCGGCCTGGATCGCGGACGACATCCCTTTCGGTGACGCCACCGAGCTGCTCATCACGCCCGACCACTACGTCAACCGCATCATGCACGCCAATGGCGTGGAGCTGTCGACGCTGGGCGTCCCCGTGGGCACCGAGCTCACCGACGAGCAGAAGCGAACCGCCTGGCGCACCTTCTGTGAGCACTGGAGCGACTACAACGGAACGGCCATGCGCTACTGGATGCAGGACCAGCTGGTCGGCATCTTCGGGATCGACAAGCGACCCAGCGCCGAGACCGCCGACGAGATCTACGACGCGATCAATGCCAAGCTGGCCACCCCGGAGATGAAGCCCCGGGCCCTGATGGACTCCTTCGACATCGCCTTCATCGCCACCACCGACGACCCGTGCGATGACCTGCACCACCACCAGAAGATCGCCGCCGACGAGTCCTTCACCCGTCGCGTGGTGCCCACCTTCCGGCCGGACAAGTACCTGGAGCCCGGACGACGCGACTGGAATGACCTGGTCACCGCCCTGGGCGAGGCCGCGGGGATGGAGATCTCCTCGCTGGCCGACTACACCTCGGCCATGGAGAGCCGCCGCGCCTTCTTCAAGGAGAACGGTGCCGTCTCCACCGACCACTCGCATGCCGACCTCGCAACCGTCGCGCCGGATCCCGTCGAGGCCGCCAAGCTCTTCGAGCTGGCCCGCAAGAACGAGGCCACCCCGGAGCAGTGCGACCAGCTGCGACGCCACCTCCTCACAGACCAGGTGCGGATGGCCACCGAGGACGGCCTGACACTCACCCTGCACCCCGCCGTGGCCCGTGGCCATGACCACGCTGCCACCGAGGAGTACGGCGCCGACGTCGGCAATGACATCCCGGTGAAGCTCGAGGTCACCCGTGCTCTCGAACCGGTGCTGAACGCGTTCGGCAACCACCCGAATCTCAACCTGGTCCTGTTCACGCTGGACGAGGACAACTTCAGCCGGGAGATCGCGCCGCTGGCCGGTTGGTACCGCAGCCTGTACATCGGTGTCCCGTGGTGGTTCATCGACGCGCCCGAGTCGATCATGCGCTTCAAGCAGTCGGTCACCGAGATGGCCGGATTCACCCGCGTCTCCGGGATGATCGACGACACCCGCGCCTTCTGCTCCATCCCCGCCCGTCACGACATGTCCCGTCGTCTGGACGCCGCCCACCTGGCCAGCCTGGTGGTGCAGCACCGTCTGGACGAGGACGAGGCCATCGAGACGGCCATCAACCTCGTCAGCAACAACCCGAAGAAGGTGTTCAAGCTGTGACCACTCTCAATCGCACCGAGCACGGGCGACCCAAGGCCCCCGTTCGCATGATCCACCTGGGTATCGGAAACTTCACCCGGGCCCACCAGGCCTGGTACACCGAGCACGCCACCGACGCCGACCAGTGGGGCATCGCGGCCTTCACCGGTCGTTCTCCGGCCATCGCCGAGACGCTCGCCCCGTCGGAGGGCCTCTACCAGCTCTGCGTCGCCGCGCCCGATGGCGACCAGGTGGAGGTGATCAGCTGCCTCTCGGAGGTGCACGCCGCCGACGACCTGGAGGCATGGCGGGGCTACTTCGCCGATCCGGCGCTGGCCATCGTCACCTCGACGATCACCGAGGCGGGCTACCTGCGCAACAAGGATGGCGACCTGGACCTGCAGAACCAGACCCTGCAGGCGGACCTGGCGGCGCTCAAGGCCGACTCCACGGCGGCGGTCTCCACGGCTCCGGCCAAGTTCGTGGCGGGCCTGCTGGCCCGTCGCGAAGCCGGCGGCAGGGAGATCACCTTCTGCCCCTGCGACAACATCCCCGAGAACGGGCCGATGGTGAAGCACGTCATCACCCAGGCCGCCGAACAGGTGGATCCATCCCTGGTGGAGTGGATCGAACAGAATGTCGGCGTGGTCACCACCATGGTGGACCGGATCACGCCGCGCACCACCGACGAGGACCGTGAGCGCGTCGAGCAGGAGACGGGGATCGCCGATCCCGCACTGGTGGTCACGGAGCCCTTCGCCGAATGGGTGCTGTCCGGAGAGTTCAAGGCCGGTCGTCCCGCGTGGGAGACCAAGGGTGCGCGCTTCGTCGATGACGTCGTTCCGCACGAGGCCCGCAAGCTCACCCTGCTCAATGGATCACACTCCCTGATGGCCTACGCCGGTTCGATCCGGGGCCACGAGACCGTCTACGACGCGATCAGTGACGAGGTGGTGCTGGGCTGGGTCAACGAGTTCTGGGACGACGCTGTCAAGCACCTGGAACTGCCCGCCGAGGAGCTGGCCGAGTATCGTGAGGCGCTGCTGGGCCGCTACCGCAACCCGCGCATCAAGCACCTGTTGGCCCAGATCGCCGGCGACGGATCCCAGAAGGTCCTCATCCGCCACGTCCCAACCATCAAGGCAGAACTCGCCCAGGGCGGCATCGCCGAAGGGGCCACCCGGGCCGTCGCAGCCTGGGTACTGCACCTGCGCGGCGTCGGAGCGCCCGTCAACGATGCCCGTGCCGACGAGGTCACCGCCCTGGTCGCCGGCGACGAGCAGGAGTCGGTGGGCAAGGTGCTCGGCTACCTGGGCATCGAGGACGAGCGCGTCGCGCAGACGGTGCTGCGGCAGATGGTCGAGCTGCAGGCCTGACCGCGGTCACGACCAACCAACACGTCGAACCAACCAGACCAACCAACAGGAGACAGATCCATGAAGCTTCGTGAAGACGCCCAGTGGTCGATGGTGGTGCCCACCTCGATCGGTGTCCGGATCACGCCGGAGAACCGCCAGAGTGTGCACGTCTCTGACCGCTACATCATGCAGGCCACCTCGGCGGAAGCGAATGTCGCTTCGATTGCCTCGCACCTGGGGGAGCCCACCAAGGTGCTGACCGCCTTCGTCGAGGGCTCGCCGATCAGCGCCTTCATCAAGTCGCAGCTGCGTGCCCGGGGCATGGCCTTCGAGGGTCCTGAGGTGCCGCAGGGCGACGCCTGGGGCTACCGCCACCAGTTCAACATCGCCGACTCCGGCTTTGGTGGCCGCGCGCCGCGAGTGTGGAATGACCGGGCCGGAGAGGTCGGCCGCGAGCTCAGCGTCGAGGACTTCGACCTGGATCGGCTCTTCGGCCAAGAGGGCGTCAAGATCCTCCACATGTCCGGGTTGGTGGCCGCGTTGTCGCCCAAGACCAGTGCCTTCTGCGTCGAGCTGGCCAAGAAGGCCAAGGAGCACGGCACCCTGGTCAGCATGGACATGAACTACCGCGCGTCCTTCTGGAAGGGCCGCGAGGATGAGCTCTCCAAGGCCTTCCACGAGATCGCCGAGCAGTGCGACATCCTCTACGGCAACGAGGAGGACTTCCAGCTCTGCTTGGGCATCCAGGGGCCGGAGGCTGGCGGCGAGGGCATCGATGCGAAGATCGACGGCTTCAAGGAGATGATCGGCCGGATCAAGGAGGCCTACCCGCAGGCATCCATCATCGGTACGTCCTTGCGTGAGGTGGTCAGCGCCAATCATCACAAGTGGGGCATGGTGCTGTGGAGCTGCGCAGAGAAGCCCGAGGGTGAGTTCGCGGTGCAGGAGCTGCGTGACATCGACGTCCTTGACCGCATCGGTGGCGGAGACGGCTCCGTGGGTGGCGTCCTCTACGGCGTCCTCAAGGGCTGGGGCGTGGAGAAGTGCTCCCAGTTCGGCTGGGCCACCGGCGCGCTCGCGGCGACGTCGGTCACCGACAATGCTGCGCCGGCCGACGAGGCGCAGGTGTGGTCCATCTTCGAGGGTAATGCGCGCGTGCAGCGCTGATCCGGCAGTGGCAATCCCCGGCATCCCCACGTGGATGCCGGGGATTTGCTGTCTCGTGACGAGCGTTTCCGGTGGGAATCAGGGGCTGCTACGGAAGTCACAGTCGATTGGCATTTCAGTGATGAAATAGAATCATACTTTTGGGTGAGTCATAAGGGGTGGGAAACGCGCTGGGAAGGAGATATTCGTTCGCTGAGGGTGGATTGAATGGCGCATTATGGTGAATTAAGCCTATGTTTCTAGATGTCCAAGGACTCCCGAACGAAGGGGTCACACGACTCCCAACCACAAGGAGAGACATCATGCGCAAGACCCTCGCAGCAACTGCCCTCGGCGCGGCCCTGACCCTCGGTGCCCCCGCACTGGCCAATGCCGAGACGGCCACCCCGGCGCCCTAAGAGCCGACTGCCACCGCGACGGCCACCGAGCACACCACCACCACGGTGGAGGAGAAGGACCGCACGGGTCTGTGGGGCCTCCTGGGTCTGACGGGTCTGCTGGGCCTGGCCGGTCTTCGCAAGAAGCCCGAGCATCACACCACGGTCCGCCCGGCCCACGTCGAGCACCGCACCGAGCCCGTCCGTACGGAGCACGTGCGTGACCACCGCACCGAGGACCTGCGTTCCGGCAATGTGAATAATGGCCCGGTGAACAATGGCCCGGTGAACAATGGCCCGGTGAACAATGGTCCGGCGACCGACCTCAACCGCGACGGACGCCGCGACATCTGAGGCCGCGAGCCCTGAGGCTGAGTAGTCGCCAGCCTGAAACGGCCCGTTTGGCCAATCCGCGATCTGCGGGGAGGCTCAGGGAGTCGGCAGGCCGCCGTTCACGTTCAACGTCTCGCCCACCACGTAGCTGGACTCGGCAGAGGCGAGGAAGACATAGGCCGGCGCCAGTTCCACCGGATGGCCCGCACGCCCCAGCGCGGTCTGCTCGCCGAACCCCGGCAGGTCCTCGGTCTGCTGACCGCCCTGCACCTGCAGCGGGGTCCAGATCGGCCCCGGGGCCACGGCATTGACCCGGATCCCCTTGGGTGCCAGGTACTGCGCCAGACCCTTGGTGAAGTTGTTGATCGCAGCCTTGGTGGAGGCGTAGTCGATCTTGTCCTCACTGGGCTGGTAGGCCTGCACCGAGGTGGAGTTGATGATCGTCGATCCCTCCGGCAGGTGCTTCAGGGCCTCCTGGCTCATCCAGAACATGGCCAGGATGTTGGTGTCGAAGGTCTCTCGGAGCTGCTCGTCGGTCATCTCCTCGAACTTCGCCGTCGACTTCTGGTGCCCGGCATTGTTCACGAGGATGTCCAGTCCACCCAGCGCCTCGGCTGCGTCGTTGACGAGCTTGCGGGCCGCCTCCGACGTGCTGACGTCTGCCGGCAGGCGAACGGCCGTGCGGCCCTCTGCCTCGATCAGGTCGGCGATCTTCTGGGCGTCCTCCTCCTCGGCGGGCAGGTAGCCCAGGGCGACGTCGGCGCCCTCGCGGGCGAAGGCGATCGCCACGGCGGCGCCGATGCCTGAGTCACCACCGGTGACCAGAGCCTTGCGGCCCGAAAGGCGTCCGGTGCCGCGATAGGTGGTTTCGCCTCGATCGGGCTTCGGCAGCAGGTCGGCGTCCAGACCGGGCTCCGGCTGCCGCTGCTCCGGGATGTCGAGATCCTCGTAGCGGGTGACGGGGTTGGCAAAGGTGAGCTGGTCGCGGGTCATGTGGTCCTGGTTTTCGTTCTTCTCGGTCATGGGGCATCTCCTTTCCACACGGCTTTCCATCGAGGCTAGGAGCCCACCGGCCGGAAGCAGGACACCCCTGCGGAGGAATGATGATCGCCCCGCGCGAACAGCAGCCCCGCCACGGGCAGTCCGGTTCAGTCGCCCCCACCGCCGCCGTCCCCGCCAGGTCGTTGTACCAGACCACCTGCAGATCCTGGTCGAGATCCTCGGCTGCCTGGCGGAAGGCCCGCACCCACTGGTGCGTCACGCCCAGGGCGACGGCCCACGGCAGGTAGCGGCTGAACCAGCCCGCTCCCTCCTCGAAACGCAGCTGGTTCCCGTCTGCCGTCTCCAGGAAGGTGGAGAATCCTGCGGTCTGGTAGCGCAGGGCCGTCCCCAGGCCAGTGCGCTGCCGGTTGCCCGCAGTGGTGATGCACTTGCTCAAGGGAACCTTCCCGCCGGACATGTTGGGGAACCAGGTCTCGTGCTGGGGCCAAGCGGCCAGGCTCTCCCTGAGATCCGGCACCACCTTGGTCAGTTTGGGCTTCAACTCGTCCAACAGGACCGGCCGGCCGACGTCGATGATCGTCTGCAGCAGCGTGGCTCGCACCGGGTTGAGCTTCTCGTCGACCCGCTTGAGGGCGGTCAGGCGCCAGGTCCTGCCCGCACGGCGAAAGCGCGAGCGAGGGCGCTCCTCGGGGGCCAAGTGCAGGTAGCCGTCCACTGCGAGGGCCATCATGGCCGCCGCGATGTCGCTCGACTGGACCTTGCCGTGCCTCAGGATTCCCACCTGCTCGGGAAGGGCGCCCGCCGCGTGATCAGGAGAAGGTCAGCGCTGGAAGGTCCGCCGCCCCGCCCAGAAGGTGGCCACGACGGGATCGGGAAGGTCGCGCCCGTGGTACGGGTTGTTGCGGCTGCGCGATCGGGACTGCTCACGATCCACCGATGCCCGGGCCGACGGGTCCACGAGGACCAGGTTCGCGGGCGCACCCGTGGTCAGGGCGACGCCCTGGCGGCCTTCGAGGTTGCCGATCCGGGCCGGGGCCGTGGACATGCGCTCCACCAGGGTGGGCCAGTCCATCCGCCCGGTGTTGACCATGGTCTCCATCACCACGGACAGCGCCTGCTCCAGACCAAGCATTCCGGGACGGGCGTCGACGAAGGCGTGGTCCTTGTCCTGCGCGGCGTGCGGGGCGTGGTCGGTGCCGACGACGTCGATGGTGCCGTCGGCCAGGGCCTCACGCACGGCCTCGATGTGCTCGTCGGTGCGCAGCGGGGGATTGACCTTGAAGGTGGTGTCATAACCCTCCACCTCACGCGTACCGAGCAGCAGGTGGTGGGGGGTGACCTCGGCGGTCACGTTGATGCCGCGCTTCTTGGCCCAGCGCACCACGTCGACGCCCTCGGCCGTGGAGATGTGACAGACGTGCAGCCGCGATCCGGTCAATTCGGCCAACTGCACGTCGCGGGCGATGATGACGCTCTCAGCCTGGGCAGGCCAGCCGCCCAGTCCCAGCCGGCCGGAGATCTCACTCTCGTGGCAGCAGGCGCCCGGGCCGGCCAGGGAACCGTCCTGCGAGTGCTGGGCGATGACACCGCCAAAGGGACGCACCCACTCCAGGGCGCGGCGCATCAGCAGCGGATCCTGCACGCACATCCCGTCGTCGCTGAAGACACGCACCTGCGCCGATGACTTGGCCATCAGGCCCATCTCGGACAGTTCCTTGCCCGCCAGATTCTTGGTGACCGCCCCGATGGGCTGAACGAAGCAGGAGCCATCGCGCTCACCGAGCAGCTTGATCCACTCGGCCTTCTCGGCATCGTCGGTGACGGGCTGGGTGTTGGCCATCGCGAAGACCGCGGTGAAACCGCCCCGCGCAGCGGCTTCGGTGCCAGTGCGCACGGTCTCCGCGTCCTCACGGCCCGGCTCGCGCAGGTGGGTGTGCAGGTCGACGAGTCCAGGCAGAGCCAGCAGGCCGTCGGCGTCGATCCGCTCGGCCCCCTGGGGCGCCTCGTCCACGAGCGTCCCGTCCTGGATGTACAGGTCGGTAGTGCTGCCGTCTGCCAGCCGGACTCCGGCGATCACGTAGTTTCGGGCATCCTCGATCATGCTGCGTCGCCTTCCTTGGCGTTGGTGGGGGAGTTCTGGTCCTGGGCGCCGCCCAGCAGGTGGTACAGCACGCTCATCCTGACGGCCACACCGGCCGAGACCTGGTTGAGCACGAGCGATCCGGCGCTGTCGGCCGCCTCGCTGGAGATCTCCAGGCCACGGTTCATCGGGCCCGGATGCATGATGCCGACGCCCGGCTTCAGTGCCCGCAAGCGGGTGGCGGTCAGGCCCCAGCCGTCGATGTACTCGCGCTCGCTGGGGAAGAAGCCGGAGCTCATCCGCTCACGCTGCACCCGCAGCATCATCGCGATGTCGGCCCGGGCCAGGGCGTCGTCGAAACTGGGGACGATCTCCACGGGCCAGGTGCTGGCACCGGTGGGCATGAGCGTCGGGGGAGCGCACAGCAGAACCTTTGCGCCCAGGGTGGTCAACAGCGAGACATTGCTGCGTACGACGCGGGAGTGCAGCAGGTCTCCGGTGATGGCCACCGTGCGGCCCTCGAAATCATTGACCTCGCCACCGTCGATCGTGCGGAAGTGCTGGCGGATCGAATAGCTGTCCAGCAGCGCCTGGGTGGGGTGCTCGTGCGCGCCGTCGCCGGCATTGACGATGCTGGCCCGCACCCAGCCAGCGGCCTGCTGCACCGTGCCCGAGCCGGCATGGCGGATGACGAAGCAGTCGACGCCCATGGAGTCCAGGGTGAGCAGCGTGTCCTTCATGCTCTCGCCCTTGCTCACGCTGGAGCCCTTGGCGGACACGTTGATGGTGTCGGCACTCATCCACTTGCCGGCGATCTCGAAGGAGGTGCGGGTGCGGGTCGAGTCCTCGAAGAAGAGGTTGATGATGGTGCGGCCGCGCAGGGCCGGGATCTTCTTGACCTCGCGCCCCTGGATGTCGTGCATCTGTTCGGCGAGGTCGAGGATGGACAGGGCCTGGCTGCGGTCCAGGTCACTGGCGGCCAGCAGGTGCTTCATCGGTGGTCCTTCGCGGTGGGAGTGATGCGCTCGATGGTGACGACGTCCGTGCCATCGCGCTCCTGGAGATGGACGGTGACTCGCTCGTCCTTGGCCGAGCCGATGGCCAGGCCGGTGATGTCGGCCTGGACCGGGAGCTCCCGGTGACCGCGGTCCACCAATACGGCCAGCACCACCCGGGCGGGGCGCCCGATGTCCTTGAGTGCGTCCAGGGCGGCCAGGACCGTTCGGCCCGAATAGAGCACGTCGTCGACGAGGACCACGGTGCGCCCCTCGATCTCGACCGGGATGGAGGTGCGGCCCACCTCCCGGGTTGGATTGCGCCGCAGGTCATCGCGGTACATCGTGACGTCCAGGTCTCCGACGGGTACCTCGACGTCCTCGATCCGCTCGATGGCGCAGGCCAGCCGCCGCGAGAGGGGGACCCCGCGGGTGGGGATGCCGAGGACTACCAGTCGATCGGCGCCGCGGTTCAGCTCCACCACCTGGTGCGCCATGCGGGTCAGCGCGCGGGCGATCTCATCGCCGTCGAGCAGTGTGCGGGCCGGGCCGTGCGAGGGCTGCGGTGCGTCTGTCACGGGGAACTCCTGTGTCTTCGGGGGACCATTGCCCCCGCCGCTCGTGGGCCGTGGTCCTCGACGTCGAAATCTACCAACGAACCGACCCGTGCCGTACCGAGGGCCGGTATCTCCCCGCGCGGGATCGGGCTCCGCTAGGATCAGCCGCATGAGCCCGATCTCCTCCCTGAACCTGCTGGAGTCCACCTTCCCGGGATGGCCCGAGTTCACGCCGCCGACGAGCATGTTCATGTTCATGCTGATGTTCGGTGCGCCGTTGCTGATCGCCCTCGTCGTGGGCGGCTTGATCGTCGCCACCAGCCGCAAGTCCGACGCCATCGCGAACCAGCGGATCGCTGGTCTGATCGACGAGGAGGAGCAGAAGGTGGCCGCCGTGGCTCCGGTCCGCGCCCAACGTGCTCTGGACGCCGACGCTGTCTGATCTCCATCCACCTGACCGCCTGGACCCCGGACGCCGACGTCCGGGGTCCTTTCACGTCCGGGGTCCTTTCACGTCGGGGCCCGTGAAGCGCTCGCACTTTGAGACAGGTTTGGGATTGCGAGAAGCGCGTGCTTGAATTCAGCACATGCAGAGCGCTCTGGAGATTCGACTCGTGACCCGCCGTCACGTCGATCTGCTGCGCCTCAATGGCTGCATGTGTCGGATGGCCTGAGCCGCGTCCGACCCCGCCCTGGTGACCAGGGCATCCCGTCCGGGCGCGCGACGCCCGGGCCACCCCAGAACACCGAAACTCCCACGAGCCTGTGCGCCCTGCGAATCCGCAGGCCCGAGAGGCACACGGTGTCCTGAATCCTGACTGGTGATCCCTCCTGCGGTGTCGCGTACCCACAACCCGAGGTGACCACCGTGAACCAGAGTCCAGCAAGCACACCCACCCCCGCCGCGAGCCGCGTCCGCCCACCCCGTGAGGGCCAGTCGAAGGGCCAGTGGGCCGTCGACGGCAAGAAGCCGCTGAACCACAATGAGGAGTTCAAGTCAGAAGAGGATCCGCTGGCCGTGCGTCAACGCATCGTCGACGTCTACTCCCAGCAGGGCATCGGATCCGTGCCCGACGACGACCTGCACGGCCGCTTCCGCTGGCTGGGCATCTACACCCAGCGCAAGCCCGGTATCGACGCCCGCCAGACCAGCAAGCTCGACGCCGGCCAGCTCTCCGACGACTACTTCATGATGCGCGTGCGCATCGACGGCCAGCAGCTGAACCTGGAGCAGGTGCGCGTGCTGGGCCAGATCGGCGTGGACTTCGCCCGGGACACCGCCGATGTCTCCGACCGCCAGAACATCCAGTACCACTGGATCGCGATCGAGGACGTACCGGAGATCTGGCGCCGGCTGGAGTCCGTCGGACTGTCCACCACCGAGGCCTGCGGTGACACGCCGCGCGGCTTCCTGGCCAGCCCCGTCGCCGGAATCGCCGCGGACGAGGTGATCGATCCCACCCCGACGGTGAAGGCCATCACCGAACGGTGGATCGGCGATCCCGACTTCAGCAACCTGCCCCGCAAGTTCAAGACCGCCATCACCGGGCACCCCAGCCTGGACGTGGTGCACGAGATCAACGACATCTCGCTGGTCGGTGTCGTGCACCCCGAGCTGGGGGCCGGTTACGACCTGTGGGTGGGCGGCGGTCTGAGCACCACGCCCCGCCTGGCAGAACGACTGGGTGTCTTCGTCCGCCCCGAGGACGCGGTGGAGGTCTGGGCCGGGGTCTGCGGCATCTTCCGCGACTACGGCTACCGCAAGCTGCGCACCAAGGCCCGCCTGAAGTTTCTGCTGGCCGAATGGGGGCCCGAGAAGTTCCGCCAGGTGCTGCAGGACGAGTACCTGGGCCGCGAGCTGCCCGATGGTCCCGCTCCCGCCAGGGCCGCCGGCAATGCCGACCACATCGGCGTCCACGACCAGAAGGACGGCCGCAAGTATGTCGGCTTCGCCCCCACCGTGGGCCGTCTTTCCGGCACCATCCTGAACGGCATTGCTGACCTGGCCGAGGCCGCTGGCTCCGGACGGATCAGCTTCACCCCGCACCAGAAGCTGCTGGTGCTCGACGTCGACCCCGCCAAGGTCGACGAGCTCGTCGCCGGCATGGAGGAGCTCGGCCTCACCGCCACCCCCTCGCCCTTCCGTCGCGCCACCATGGCCTGCACCGGCATCGAGTACTGCAAGCTGGCCTTCGTCGAGACCAAGGGGCTGGCCAAGCAGACCATCGGCGAGTTGGAACAGCGCCTCTCGGACGTGAACCTGCCCACCCCGATCAGCCTGAACATCAACGGCTGCCCGAATTCGTGCGCCCGGATCCAGATCGCCGACATCGGTCTCAAGGGCCAGCTGGCTGGCGACGAGTTCGCCTTCCAGGTGCACCTGGGTGGTGGGCTGGCCAGCGACCAGCGTGAGGAGGCTGGCCTGGGCCGCACCGTGCGTGGGCTCAAGGTGACCGCGGCCGACCTGCCCGACTACGTCGAACGAGTCACCCGCAGCTACCTGGACACGCACGAGGGCGACGAGACCTTCGCCGAATGGGCCCACCGGGCCGAGGAGGACGCCCTGAGATGAGCAACAACACTGAGATGGGCAAGACCACTGGCATGAGCATCAACCTGGAGACCCCCGATGCGGGGAGCATCACCCGAGAGCTGCGCCCCGCAGCGCAACGGCGCAGCCCCGAGGCCCTGCTGGCCACGGTGGTGGAGGGTCAGCGACGCTTCGTCGACGCTCCCGCCGAAGAGGTGCTGGCCTGGGCCGCCGAGGAATTTGGCGACTCGCTGGCCGTCGCCTGCTCGATGGCCGCGGACACCATCCTGTCCGCCCTGGTCAGCCAGACCATCCCCGGAGTCGACGTGCTCTTCCTGGAGACGGGCTACCACTTCCAGGAGACGCTGGCCACGCGCGACGAGCTGGCCCGCCGCTGGCCGGTGACCATCCGTGAGGTGCTGCCGCAGATCACCGTCGAGGAACAGGACCTGAAGTTCGGGGCAGCCCTGCACGACCGCGACCCGGGCCACTGCTGCGGCATCCGCAAGGTGGAGCCGCTGGGCCGGGCGCTGGCCGGTTATGAGGCGTGGGTGACCGGCATCCGTCGCGAGGACAACGCCCTGCGCGCCAACGCGAAGCTCGTCGAGTGGGACACGACCCACCAGATGGTGAAGCTCAACCCGATCGCGGCCTGGAGCTTCGACGAGGTGCTCGACTTCGCCACCGCCCATGGCGTCCCGGTCAATCCGTTGCTGGCCGACGGCTACCCGTCGATCGGCTGCCAGCCCTGCACGCGACGCGTCGCCCCCGGAGAAGACCCCCGAGCCGGCCGCTGGGCCGGACTCGCCAAGACAGAATGCGGGATCCACCTGTGAGCACGAAGAACCATCTTGACGCCCTCGAGTCCGAGGCGATCCACATCTTCCGCGAGACCGCGGCCGAACTGGAACGGCCCGTGCTGCTGTTCAGCGGCGGCAAGGACTCCGTGGTGATGCTGCACCTGGCGGCCAAGGCCTTCTGGCCCGGCCCCGTGCCCTTTCCCGTGATGCACGTGGACACGGGCCACAACTTCCCGGAGGTGATCGACTACCGCGATCGCACCGTCGAACGGATGGGTCTGCGGCTGGTGGTGAAGCGGGTGCAGGACTACATCGACGACGGCCGGCTCACCGAGCGTCCCGACGGCACCCGCAACCCGCTGCAGACCATGCCGCTGCTGGACGGGATCAGCGAGAACCGTTTCAACGCCGTCTACGGCGGCGGCCGTCGCGACGAGGAGAAGGCCCGGGCCAAGGAGCGCATCGTCAGCCTGCGCGACGAGTTCGGCCAGTGGGACCCCCGCAACCAGCGGCCCGAACTGTGGAACCTCTACAACGCCCGCCACCGGGCCGGCGAGCACGTGCGCATCTTCCCACTCAGCAACTGGACCGAGCTGGACGTGTGGCGCTACATCGAACGCGAGGGCATCGAACTCCCGGAGCTCTACTACGCGCATGACCGCGAGGTCTTCCATCGCGACGGGATGTGGTTGGCCGTCGGGCCCGTCTCCCAGCCGCGCGACGGCGAACAGGTGGTGACCAAGCAGGTGCGCTACCGCACTGTCGGAGACATGTCCTGCACCGGGGCGGTCGAGTCCGACGCCACCGACGTCCACGACGTCGTGGTGGAGGTGGCCGCCACCACCCTCACCGAACGCGGCGCCACGCGCGCCGACGACCGCATCTCCGAAGCAGCCATGGAAGACCGCAAGAAGGAAGGGTACTTCTAGTGATCGGCGTTCATCAGCAAGGGGGGACGACCCCCTTGGTCCCCCCGCGCCCTCGCGCGCACCGTCGCTCGTCCCCCGTTGCGGGGCGTGCGGAGAGGAAGTTCTCATGACCATCCCCACGACAACCGAAGCCACTCTTCTGCGCCTGGCCACTGCCGGCAGCGTCGACGACGGCAAGTCCACCCTGGTGGGACGCCTCCTCTATGACAGCAAGAGCATCCTGGCCGACCAGCTGGATGCGGTCGAGCGGGTCAGCAAGGAGCGGGGACTCACCGGCACCGACCTGGCGCTGCTGACCGACGGACTGCGCGCCGAGCGCGAGCAGGGCATCACCATCGACGTGGCCTACCGCTACTTCGCCACGCCGGAGCGCACCTTCATCCTGGCCGACTGCCCCGGGCATGTGCAGTACACCCGCAATACCGTCACGGGTGCCTCGACGGCCGACGTGCTGGTGCTGCTGGTGGACGTGCGCCGCGGCGTTCTGGAGCAGACCCGACGCCACCTGGCCGTCGCCGCGCTGCTGCGGGTGCCGCACGTCGTCGTGGCCGTCAACAAGCTGGACCTCGTCGACTACAACCAGGCCGACTACACGCGCGTCGCGCAGGAGATCGTGCAGGTGGGTCAGGAGCTGGGCGTCGCGAACCTGAGCACCATCCCGGTCAGCGCCCTGGTGGGCGACAATGTGGTGGAGCGCAGCACGCAGACCCCGTGGTACGACGGCCCGAGCCTGTTGGAACTGCTGGTTTCCATCGAGCCGGAGGCGGGCCGCGACGAGCTGCCGATGCGCTTCCCGGTGCAGTACGTGCTGCGACCCCAGCAGGCCGCGATCAGCCCCGAGTATGTCGAGTACCGCGGCTACGCCGGGCAGGTGGCACAGGGCACCGTCAGCGTCGGCGACGAGGTGGTGGTGCTGCCCAGCGGCCGCACCACCCGCGTCATCGGGATCGACACCGCCGCCGGCAGCCTGGAACGGGCCACGGCGGGGGAGTCGGTGAGCCTGCGGCTGGCCGACGAGATCGACATCACCCGCGGTGAGCTGATCGCCGCCGCTGCGGATGCCCCGCAGCCCACCCAGGAGATCGACGCGATGGTCTGCTGGCTCGACGACAGCCAGTTGCGGATCGGGCAGCGCGTGCTGCTGAAGCACACCACCCGCACCGTGCAGGCCATCGTCCGAGACCTGGAGGGTCGGCTGGACCTGGACAGCCTCACCCCGGTTCCCGTGGAGCACCTGGGACTCAATGACATCGGACGGGTGCGCCTGAAGCTCGCCAGCCCGGTGCTGGCCGAGCCCTATGCGGCCTCCCGCGCCACCGGCTCCTTCCTGCTGGTGGACGCACAACAGGGCCTCACCCTGGCCGCGGGCATGGTCCACGACCCCGAGGCGCCCGGCATCGTCCACCCGCAGACCGCCATCACCTGGCAGATCTAGTTCCCCATCCACCACAGGGAGTCCCCCGATGCAGCACCTCGTAGTCCTTGCCCTTGCCGGGCTCGTCGCCCAATTGATCGACGGGTCGCTCGGCATGGGTTATGGCATCACCTCCACGTCGGTGCTGCTCGCCGGCGGCCTGTCACCGGCCACGGCGAGCGCCTCGGTGCATCTGGCAGAGCTGGGGACCAATGTGGCATCCGGCCTGTCGCACTGGAAGCTGCGCAATGTGGACTGGTGGCTGGTGCTTCGGCTCGGTGTGCCGGGTGCGATCGGTGGTTTCCTGGGTGCCACGGTGCTCTCGCACCTGTCCACCGAGGCGGCGCGGCCGCTGATGGCGGTGATCCTGGTGGGTCTGGGGCTGTTCATCCTGGCCCGCTTCACCCTGCGTCGCACGGCCATTTCGCAGGCGCGGGTCTCCCCACACGGTCGGCGATTCCTCGCGCCCCTGGGCCTGGTGGGAGGCTTCGTCGACGCGACCGGCGGTGGGGGATGGGGACCGATCTCCACCACCGCCCTGGTGAGCGCCGGCAAGACCAGCCCGCGCACCGTGATCGGATCAGTGGACACCTCGGAATTCCTGGTCTCGCTGGCTGCATCGCTGGGCTTCATCGTGAGCCTCGGCAGCATCGGGGTGCGCTGGGAGTATGTCGTCGCGCTGCTGGCCGGCGGTCTGGTGGCCGCCCCGCTGGCGGCCTGGTTGGTGAGCCGGATCCCGCCGCAGATCATGGGTGGCCTGGTGGGAGGTGCCATCGTGGTGACCAATCTGGGTCAGGTCTTTCGTGGCTTCGACGTGCCTCAGGCAGCACACCATCCCGTCACGATCATCCTGCTGATCATCTGGGCGCTCGCCGTGGTGGTGGGCATTCGACGTCATCGGGAGGACCAGCGACTGGAACAGGCCACCGGGGTGGAGGAGTCTGCCCAAGCCCAGTCTGCCCAAGCCCAGTCTGAGCAGTCCCAGTCTCGCGGCGCGGTGGAGGCCTCGCTGTGAGCGGCGTCGTTCTGGCCGCCCACGGCACCCGCTCCAGCGTCGGTCGGCGGTGCGTCGAGACGATTCGTCGGGAGCTGCAGGAGCTCCTGGGCCGGCCGGTTCGGCTCGGCTGGGTGGATGTCTGCGAGCCGCATGTCAGTGACGTCGTCCGCGACGGGGATGTGGTGCTGCCCGCCTTCCTGGGCGCCGGATACCACGTGCGAGTGGACCTGCCCACAGCCGTCGCCGAGCATCACGGGGTGACCCTCACCCCGCACCTGGGCACGGACGAGGCAGTGGTGGAAGCGCTGGCAGGGCGGGTGGCCGAGGCCGGTGGCCCCTGGCCGCTCACCATCGTGGGCTGGGCCGGCTCCCGCGACGAGAGAAGCCGCGACCAGGCAGCCGAGGTGACGCGCGCGTTGGCACGCCGGTGGCAGGGCCGAGCCCAGGTGGTGCTCGCCACTCCTGCGGAGATCCCCGCGCTGGTGGTCGGCAGTCCGGTGCCCGTCGGCGTCGCCAGCTACCTACTGGCGCCGGGCCACTTCCATGACCGGCTGCGCTCCGCCGGGGCCGTGGCCACCACAGAACCTTTGGGATCCCATCCGAGGATCATCGAGGCGCTCGCCCGCCGTGTCCACGACGTGTACGAGCGCCCCTGGGGACACGTCTTCCCGGGGCTGGGCTCAGGAGCTGAAGGCCTGGCAGTCCAGTGCCCGACGGGCTGACGACGCCTGCTCCAGCAGGGCACGGCGCACGCTGGGCGCCAGCGCCTCATCGGCAAGCAGCTCGTCCACCTGGCCCAGGAAGTCCTCGTCGGCCACCCCGCGGGGGAAGAGCAGGTGCAGCACATTCTGGGCAGCCGCCGTGCCGCGAGTGGCCCAGATGCCCTCCTGGTTGCTGATCCTGCGCACCACGTCCAGGTAGCGCTGCTTGTAGGGCTCCAGCAGTTCGGCCTGGTTCTCGTTCCAGAAGCCCAGGCAGATGCGGGTGTGGGTGCCATTGGGCACCGCCTCGTCCTCGGTGGCCAGCCGCCAGGCTTCCGCCTTGGCCTGCTCGTCGCGCATCTCGGCGCGCGCAGCAGCGGCCCATTCGGCACCGGAGATCGTGTTGTCGCGTTCCAGTTCGGCGTCAATCTCGGCATGACCGATGGCACCCATCCGGGCCAGCGACGAGACCAGGCGCCAGCGCATGTCGGCGTCCACCTCCAGCCCCTCGGGCACCTCCTCGCCCACGAGCCAGGCCTTGAACAGGGCGGCGGCCGCCTCGGAGTCGGCCACCGAGACAAGGCCATTGGCGAAGGTGAGCTGGTGGTCGCTGCCCGGCTCGGCGTCCTTGAGCAGCAGCGCGAAGCCAGCGGTCAGGCGGGCGCGGCTGTGCTCACGACGCTCCGCCGGGGTGTAGTCCAGTGCGGCCAGGATGGCCTGCATCCGCAGTGCCTTGAGGGCATTGGGGTCGGACTCGGTGGCGATGCCGCGCAGCACCAGTTCCACGTAGTCGTCGCTGCGCATCTCGGCATCACGGCACATGTCCCACGCAGCCGACCAGCACACGGCGCGGGCCAGCGGATCGTCCAACTGGTGGATGTGGTTCACCAGGGTCTTCAGCGAGACCCCGTCCAGGCGCACCTTGGCGTAGGTGAGGTCGCGGTCATTGAGCAGCACCAGGTCTCCCCGGTGCACGCCCTGTAGCGCCGCGATCGGGGTGCGGCCGCCGTGCACGTCCACCTCGAGGGTGTGCACGCGGCGCAGCATCAAGGATTCGCCCTCTGCTTCCAGGGCAAAGGTGCTGATCGCCATCCGGTGGGTGCGCAGCGTCGGGTGTTCGTCGGTGGCCGTCTGCAGCACGTCGAATCGGGTGAAGCGGCCCAGCTCGTCGGTGTCGAAGTCGGCGCGCAGCGTGTTGACGCCGGCGGTCTCCAACCAAGTCTCGGTGAAGGCCGAGAGGTCGCGGCCCGACGACGTCTCCAGGGCCTGGAGCAGGTCGTCGAGTGTGGTGTTGCCCCAGGCGTGCTCCTTGAAGTACTCCCGGACCCCAGCCAGGAAGGCCTCCTGCCCGACGAAGGCCACCAGCTGCTTCAACGTCGAGGCGCCCTTGGCGTAGGTGATCCCGTCGAAATTCTGTTCCACGGCCTCCAGGTCCACCATGTCCGCGGCGATCGGGTGGGTGGTGGGAAGCTGGTCCTGCCGGTAGGCCCAGCCCTTGCGGCTGTTGCAGAAGCCGACCCAGGGATCGGTGCCGCCGTAGTGTTCCTTGTCCCGCTCCATCGCATGGTGGCTGGCCCACTCGGCGAAGCTCTCGTTGAGCCACAGGTCATCCCACCAGGTCATGGTGACCAGGTCGCCGAACCACATGTGGGCCAGCTCGTGCAGGATCGTGTTGTCGCGGCCCTCGTACATCTCCTGGCCCACCCGGGAGCGGAAGAGGTACTCGTCGCGGAAGGTGACACAGCCGGCATTCTCCATGGCGCCCGCATTGAACTCCGGCACGAAGATCTGGTCGTAGCTGTCGAAGGGGTACGGGTGGCCGAAGTCGGCCTCGAAGACCCGGAAGCCGCTCTGGGCGGTGCTGATGATCCGCTCGTCGTCCAGGTAGGGAACCATGGACTGCCGGCACATCACGGAGGCCGGGATCTCGCCCTTCACGGACGTGATGGTGTGCGCAACCCGGTGGTACTCGCCGGCCACCAGGGCCGTGATGTAGGTGGGGATGCGGGGTGTGGTCTCGAACTCCCAGATGCCGCAGCCATTGGCTCCCTCGGTGGGCTCGACGCTGCGCGAATTGCTCACCACGGTCCAGTGCTCGGGGGCCACCACGTTCAGCTGGAAGGTGGCCTTCTGGTCCGGCTGCTCGAAGCAGGCATACATCCGACGGGCGTCGGCGGTCTCGAACTGCGAGTACAGGTAGACCTTCTCGTCGGCCGGATCGACGAAGCGGTGCAGGCCCTCGCCGGTGTGCGAATAGCGGCACAGGGCCGTGACGGTGAGGCGGTGCTCGCCCTCCTCGCAGGTGAAGGGCAGCACGTCATTGCCAAAGGTCGTGGCGTCCAGCTCGGTCTCGTCCAGCCAGGCATCGAGCACCGCGTCGGCAATCAGGTCGACGTGGCTGTTGCCACCGGTGCTGGTGAAGGTGATCTCGCTGGTGGAGATGAAGGTCCCCGGGTCGGCCAGCGGCTCGCCCTCCAGGTCCAGACCCGACAGGTCGATGGTGACCAGGTACGACTCCGCGGTGACGATGCGGGAGCGCTCGCCCGCGCCATCGCGGGTGATCGTGGCCGTCTTCATGTGGTGACCTTCCTCAAACAGATCGTGGGGGCGTGCCGGACGCCGACCGTGACAGGGTCATCAGTCCAACCGGGCGAGCCTACATCGCTGAGCATCAGGCGGACATTCTTCATGTTTGACATCATCGCTGACGGCGAACAGCAGCCCTGCAGCACACGCCTAGAGTTGTGGCATGACGAATGTTGACTTCTGGTTCGACCCGCTGTGCCCGTGGGCCTGGATGACCTCGCGCTGGATGCTCGAGGTGGAGAAGGTCCGCGACGTGAAGACCACCTTCCACGTGATGAGCCTCTCCGTGCTCAACGACGGCCGCGACCTGCCCGAGGAGTACCAGCAGCACATGCTCGAGGGCTGGGTGGGCGTGCGCGCGGCCCTGCTCGTGGAGCAGGAGCACGGCAGTGACAAGCTGCGCGAGTTCTACACCGCGCTGGGCACCCGCTACCACCTGGGCAAGGAGCCCAAGACCGTGGAGACCGTGCGTGCCGCGCTCGCGGAGGTGGGCCTGGACGAGTCCCTCGCCGAACGGGCCGATGCCTGGAAGCCCGGTGACGAGGCCGACGAGCTGGACGTGGCGCTGCGCAAGAGCCACCACGAGGGGATGGACCCGGTGGGCGACGAGGTGGGCACCCCGGTGATCCACATCAACGGCAAGGCACTGTTCGGCCCGGTGATCAGCCCGGCACCCAAGGGTGAAGCAGCGGGCCGCCTGTTCGACGGCTTCTCCCTGATGACCGAGTACGACGGCTTCTTCGAGCTCAAGCGCAGCCGCACCGTGGGTCCGATCTTCGACTGAGGTCCCGTTGCGCGGCGACGTGAACGGGTTCTGCACCCACGTCGGTGCAGAACCCGCTCACTCGTTCCGGTGGCCGGAGGCTCGCTTCCCGTTGACCGAGCCCGACGAGGTCACCTGTCGGCTGGCACGCTCTGCAGGCCGTCGATCCCGTCGATCGTGGAGACCTCGGGCTCGTGGTGCAGCGTCGGGTCGGCCTTGAGGTAGGCCTTGGTCTCGCGGGCGATGAGCCCGGAGCAGATCAGCAGACCCACCAGGTTCGGCAGCGCCATCAGGCCGTTGGCGATGTCGGAGAACGTCCACACCGTCGATAGCTCCGTGGTGGCTCCGACGAAGACGATCGCGCTGAAGATGAGGCGGTAGGGCATGACACCCTTGAGACCCACCAGACGCTCCACATTGCGCTCGCCGTAGTAGGCCCAGCCGAGCACCGTGGAATAGGCGAAGAAAATCAGCGAGAGGGCGACGATGATGCCGCCCCAGGTGCCGGGAAGTCCGGTGCTGAAGCCCTGGGCGGTGAGTGCGGCGCCGGTCTTGCCGTCCTGCCACACCCCGGTGGTGAGGATCACCAGGCCGGTCATGGAGACCACGATGATGGTGTCGATGAAGGTCTGGGTCATGGAGACCAGGCCCTGCCGCACCGGGTGCTTGGTCTTGGCCGCGGCGGCGACGATGGCGGCCGAACCCATGCCCGACTCATTGGAGAAGATGCCTCGGGCGATGCCGAACTGCACGGCCTGGGCCAGACCGGCACCAGCGAAGCCACCGACGGCGGCGGTACCGGTGAAGGCATCGGTGAAGACCAGTCCCAGGGCGGGGATGATGCCCTCCCAGTTGATGGCCAGGACCACGGCGCCCGCGGCGACGTAGAAGACGATCATCAGCGGCACGAAGGCCGACGTGACCTTGGCGATCGACTTGATGCCGCCCAGCAGGACCAGGGCGGTCAGGACCGCCAGCACGGCGCCCACCACGGTGGGATTCACGCCAAAGGTGTCGTCCATGGCCGCGGCGACGGAATTGGACTGCGTCATGTTGCCGATGCCGAAGGAGGCGATCACGGCGGCGATCGCGAAGAAGAGCGCCAGGAACCTGCCCAGGCCACCTGGGATGGCGCGCTGCAGGTAGTACTGGGGGCCACCGGAGATCTCACCCTTGGCATCGGTGCTGCGGAAGCGGACGCCCATGAAGGCCTCCGAGTACTTGGCGGCCATGCCGAAGATCGCCGAGAGCCACATCCAGAACAGGGCGCCCGGGCCACCCAGGTGGATGGCGGTGGCAACACCGGCGATGTTGCCGACGCCGACGGTGGCCGCCAGGGCGGTGGCCAGCGCCTGGTAGTGGGAGACGTCGCCGGCCTCACCATCGGCATCGCTGCGGCGGATCAGCGCCAGCGACAGGGCGGGGCCGAGCTTGGTGAACTGCACACCGCCCAGGCGGACGGTCAGCCAGATGCCGGTGCCGAGCAGTAGTGGGATCAGGAGGAAGGGGCCCCAGATGATCCCGTCGAGTGCGGTGAGGAACTCGTCCAGCATGCGGTCTCCTGTGGTGTCGCGACCTTGCGACGGCTCGTTGGTGGTCGTGTGGAAGTGCTCGCGACAGCAAAGCGTGATTTATGTCACAAGGCAAGGGGTGTGAGTGGGTTCTCACATGTTGGCTGCGCAGCGGTGGGCGGTGGGCGAAAAGTGTCGGACCCCTGCGGCACTATTGGGGGCGTGGAGAAGCAGCAGACGAGCAGGGTGGCCGGTGACGGCGAGGACGAGGTCTTGGCAGAAGCCGTGCAGGAGGCGGCCGAGGCAGTGGCCGCCGCGCCCGAGGCGGGGCTCGAGCACAAGCACCGTTGGCACGAACTGGCCGGTCAGGTCACCGAGGCCCAGGAGGCCTACTACGGTGCGGATGCGCCCACCGTCGATGACGCCACCTATGACGGCTGGTTGAAGGAGCTGCAGCAGCTCGAGGCTGACTTCCCGGAGCTTCGCACGCCGGATTCACCCACCCAGAAGGTGGGTGCGGCGCAGCGGATGACCGACTTCGCGCCGGTCACCCACGCCGAGCGGATGCTGAGCCTCGACAATGTCTTCAGCCCGGAGGAGCTGCAGGAATGGCTGGCGCGCACCCACAAGTCGATGGGGGAGGCAGGCAGCAAGTACCTGTGCGAGCTGAAGATCGACGGGCTGGCGATCAACCTCACCTATGAGCGGGGGCGTCTGGTGCGCGCGGCCACTCGTGGTGACGGGCGGGTGGGTGAGGATGTGACGCCCAACATCATGACCATCGGCTCCATCCCACACCAGCTGCACGGAGAGCACATCCCGGAGCTGGTGGAGGTGCGCGGTGAGGTCTTCTTCCCCGTGGCCGCCTTCGCCGACCTCAACGCGTCGCTGGTGGAGGCGGGCAAGCCCCCCTTCGCCAACCCGCGCAATGCCGCTGCGGGTTCGCTGCGCCAGAAGGATCCGTCGGTGACGGCCTCGCGCCCGCTCGACATGTTGGTGCACGGCATCGGGGCCCGTGACGGCTTTGACGTCGCCCGCCAGAGTGAGGCCTACGAGAAGCTCAAGGCGTGGGGCCTGCCCACCTCGCCCTACTACAAGGTGCTGTCCACTCCCCAAGAGGTCCTGGACTTCGTTTCCCACTACGGGGAACACCGGCACGATGTGCGCCACGAGATCGACGGCATCGTGGTCAAGGTGGATGACGTGGCCCGACAGCGCCAGCTGGGCACCACATCCCGTGCCCCGCGGTGGGCCATCGCCTTCAAGTACCCACCGGAGGAGGTCAACACCAAGCTTCTGGACATCCAGGTCAATGTGGGCCGCACCGGGCGGGTGACCCCCTTCGGCGTGATGGAGCCCGTCAAGGTGGCCGGATCCACCGTCGCGATGGCCACGCTGCACAACGGGTACGACGTGAAGCGCAAGGGCGTCCTGATTGGCGACACGATCGTGCTGCGCAAGGCCGGCGACGTGATCCCCGAGATTCTCGGCCCGGTGGTGGAGCTGCGCGACGGCAGCGAGCGGGAGTTCGTGATGCCCACGCACTGTCCCTCGTGCGGCACGGAGCTGCGCCCGGAGAAGGAGGGCGACAAGGACATCCGCTGCCCGAACTCGCGGGCCTGTCCCAGCCAGCTGAGGGAACGGTTGTTCAGTCTGGCCTCACGGTCCGGTTTCGACATCGAGGCCCTGGGCTTCCAGGGGGCCGATGCCCTGCTGGGCTCCGGTGTGCTCACCGACGAGTCGACGCTCTTCGAGCTCACGGCTGCCGACCTGGTGCGGATACCCTTCTTCACCCGCGCCGCGAAGCCAGCCGAGCTCAAGGCCCCCGACGAGGTTCCCGCGCCGGGCGTCGTCGACGGCCGGGTGCTCAACGCCAATGGTGTGAAACTGCTGGAGAACCTGGACAAGGCCAAGCAGCAGCCGCTGTGGCGGGTGCTGGTGGCCCTCTCGATCCGCCACGTGGGGCCCACCGCGGCCCGCGCCCTGGCCACCCGCTTCGGCTCACTGGATGCCATCCGTGAGGCGAGTGTGGAAGAGCTGGCGGACACGGAAGGGGTCGGTCAGGTCATCGCCGAGGCGGTCGTGGAGTGGTTCACCGTCGACTGGCACCGACAGATCGTCGAACGGTGGGCCGCCGCAGGTGTCCGGATGGCCGACGAGCGCGACGAGAACGTCGAGCGGACGCTGGAGGGCCTCACGATCGTCGTGACCGGCGGGCTGGAGGGATTCACCCGCGACGGCGTCAAGGAGGCCATCATCAGCCGCGGTGGCAAGGCCTCGGGAAGCGTCAGCAAGAAGACCGACTACGTGGTGGTGGGGGAGAATGCGGGCTCCAAGGCCGCCAAGGCCGAGGAATTGGGCCGCCCCATCCTGGACGAGGCGGCCTTCGTCCGCCTGCTGGAACGAGGCCCCGCAGCCCTCTGAATCGATCAAGGATTGCCGCGTGGCAGTCCATGCTTCCGACGTGGCAGTTTGGCAGGATTGGCGCAAATGACTGAAAGGTGGAGCGGCGATGACTGCACACGACTCGCCCGTGGTCGCAGGCAGCCTGTTCGCTGAACGCCTGTCCCGAGGCATCCGGGACCGGGGGCTGCCATTGCAACGGATCAAGGCGAAGCTCCAGGAGGATGGCCTTGCCGTCTCCGTGGCGACCCTGAGCTATTGGTCCTCGGGGCGCTCCCGACCGACCCGCCGCACCTCGCGACCCATCGTGCAGAAGCTCGAGGAAGTGCTCCAGCTGGAGCCGGGCTATCTCGTCGACGCCATGCCCGGTGCGGACCGGATGGCAGCGCTGGAGCGCATCGCACCCGAGGAGCTGATCCGGGTGGCCTTCGACGAGCTCGGCATCGCCCGCAATCCCACGTGGGAGACGCTGGCCGGACACCAGATCGTCAAGGTTGGCTCCGATCGTGCCGAGAAGGGCGTGGAGAACCGCGACCTCAGCCGGGCAACCGTCACGGGTCAGCAGAAGTGGGCCTTGGTGCTGGCGGACTGCGCGGGTCCCATCGTCTGCGAGGAGACGACGGCCTGCCGCCTCGCGCGGCAGGTTGACCTCACCCCGGACATCACCATCTTCGAGTTCATGCTGGATCGCCCACTGGAACAAGGTGAGTCGGTGCTCACCACCCAGCGCCTCAGCTACCACGGCAATGGTGACCCCCTCTTCCGGCAGCGCTACGCAGTCACGGAGAACATGGACCGCCTGGTGCTGGAGGTGCTGTTCGAGGACGAACTCCCGCGCAAGTTCTACCGGACCTTCGCCGAGGACGGTTCCGAGGAGGAACAGATCGTTTCCCGCCCCGTCTACTCCGGGCTCGACTGTCTGCAGGTGGTCATCGACAAGCCTGCCCCCGGGGTGCACGGCATCACCTGGGAGTGGTGAGACTGGCTGGGGTCAGGAACCAGCACGGCACGAGGCCCTGCCCGGGGTGACTGGGCAGGGCCTCGTGCCTGTGTGCGTGACCTGGCGGATCAGTGGGCGATCGCGTCGCCGGCGCCGATACCGGTCATCGAGCAGACCTCCATCTCCGCCTGGAGCTCCCTGTCGGGCTCGGGCGAGGTGACGGTGCCGATGAAGCCCATCAGGAAGGCCAGCGGGAGGCTGACGATCGTCGGGTTGGTGAGCTCGAGCAGCGCGAAGTCGGCGTTCGGGAAGAAGGCCGTCGGGCTGCCGGAGATCGACGTCGAGAACATGATGATCAGGATGGCCGAGACCAGACCCGCGTAGATGGACCAGACGGCGCCGCGGGTGTTGAAGCGGCTCCAGTACATCGTCATCAGGATGGCGGGCAGGTTCGCGGAGGCCGCGACGCCGAAGGCCAGCGAGATCAGGAAGGCAATGTTCTGGCCATTGGCGAAGATGCCACCGATCACGGCCAGGACACCGATGGTCACCGACGTGATGCGGGCCACCTTCACCTCGTCGGCCGGATCGACCTTCCCGTCGTGCAGGACGTTGTTGTAGATGTCGTGCGCGAAGGAGGCCGAGGCCGTGATGGTCAGGCCGGCGACGACGGCGAGGATCGTCGCGAACGCAACGCCGGAGATGATGGCCATGAAGACCGAGCCACCCAGGTGATGGGCGAGCAGCGGCGCAGCGGAGTTGGCCTTGCCAGGTGCCTTGCTGATGGCCTCGGCGCCGACGAGGGCGGCCGCGCCGTAGCCCAGCACCAGGGTGAAGATGAAGAAGACGCCCACCAGACCGATGGTCCACACGGCCGACTTGCGTGCATCCTGCGCGGTGGGGACCGTGTAGAAGCGCATCAGCACGTGCGGCAGGCCCGACGGGCCGCAGACCAGCGCGATGGCCAGCGAGATGAAGGACAGCTTGGTCCAGCCATTGGTGCCGTACTGGAGCATCGGCTCCATGATGGCGTCGGCCTTGGGGTGGGCGACGATGGCGTCACCGAACAGGCGGGACAGATTGAAGCCCTTGAGCGCCATCACCCACAGGAACATGATCGCGGCGCCACTGACCAGCAGGACGGCCTTGATCATCTGCACCCAGGTAGTGCCCTTCATGCCGCCGATCAGCACGTAGACGATCATGATGATGCCCACCAGCGCGATGACCAGGCTCTGGCCGCTCTTGGAACTGATGCCCAGCAGCAGGGCCACCAGGCCGCCCGCGCCGGCCATCTGCGCCAGCAGGTAGACGAAGCTGATGGTCAGGGTGGAGGCGGCGGCCGCGGTGCGGACGGGCTTCTGGTTCATCCGGAAGCTCATGACGTCGGCCATCGTGTACTTGCCGGTGTTGCGCAGCGGCTCGGCCACCAGCAGCAGGGCGATGATCCAGGCGACGAAGAAGCCGACGGAGTAGAGGAAGCCGTCGAAGCCGTTCAGGGCGATGGCGCCCGTGACGCCCAGGAAGGCAGCAGCGGAGAGGTAGTCGCCGGTGATGGCCAGGCCGTTCTGTCGGCCGGAGAAGGCGGCGCCGCCGGTGTAGAAGTCGGTGGACTTCTTGGCGGAGTCGCGGGTGACCTTGACCACGACGGCCATGGTGCCGATGACGAACAGGGCGAAGATGCCGATGTTGAGGATCGGGTTGCCGACGGTTTCCATGAGGTTCATCGGGTGACCTCGCTCTCGAGTCGGGCGCGCAGGGCGGCGGAACGGGGATCGAGGTTGTTGTTCGCGTGACGGACGTAGAAGAAGGTCACGAGGTAGGTGGTGAGGAAGTTCAACAGGCCGAACAGGATGCCGACGTTGACGAAGCCGAAGACGCGGCGTCCCATCAACTCGGGCATGTAGGTGGCCATCAGGACGAAGACGAAGTAGAGGCCAACGAAGGTGAAGACCATCGGAAAGGCGAAGCCCTTGAAGGAGCTGCGCAGTTCCTGGTACTCGGCGGATTCCTTGGCGGCGACGAAGTCGATGCCGTCGGTGGTGTGCTCGGGCCCGACCTGGGTCAGTTCGGGCAGGGGCCAATGGTCTTCGGGGAGGTGGGCTTCCACCTCGTCCTGGACACGGTCATGTGGCGTCACGTGGGGCTCCTGTCAAGGCACCGAGGCGTAGGGGCACTCGGGGTGGCAAGGGATCTCGTCGGGGTGGCGAGCTGACCCGGCGGGTCGTGGTGATGTGGCGCTGGTTGCAGCGGCGACGATGCCGTTCAACCGATTGAGTTCTCGACCGTGTGTGGGCGGTCGGATCGCTTCTGCGACTGGATGAGAGTGACACATTGTGAAAGGACACACAAGGGTATTCGTGAAATTTCTCACGAAGTCAACGAATCACTGTTCGCGTTCAAAGTGCTCGTGACTAGGGCGGGAAAGTGGCGCCAGTTCTCAACGTTGCCGTGCCGTTCTGCGGCACATCGCTTGGATGCTGGAAAGCGGGTGGCACCCTGTGGGGCCGATGGTCCCAATCTGGGCCTCTGGGGCCGGCCATCTGGGATAGTTGGGACATGCGCGTACACATTGCCACCGACCATGCCGCCTTCGAGCTCAAGGAGTACCTGCGCGAGCAGCTCACAGCCGCCGGCCATGATGTGGTTGACCACGGTGCCACCGCCTACGACGCGGAGGACGACTACCCGGACACCTGCATTCCCTGCGCCGAGGCCGTGGTGGCCGATCCGGACAGTCTTGGCATCGTGCTGGGTGGGTCCGGCAATGGCGAGCAGCTGGCCGCCAACCGCGTGAAGGGGTGCCGCGCCATCCTGGCCTACAACACCGAGATCGCTCGGCTTGGCCGCGAGCACAACAATGCCAATGTGATCTCGCTGGGTGGCCGTTTCACCAGCAATGAGCAGGCGCTGGAGATCGTCAACGTCTTCCTGGAGCAGCCCTTCACCCAGGAGGCGCGCCACGCGCGTCGCGTCCAGAAGATGAGCGACTACGAGGACGCCCACTGCGCCTGATCCCCACTGGGGCAGGTGGCCAGTGCTCAGCGACGGCGCCCCGTGGCCCGGGCGAGCAGGGCCTCCACGACTCCCCGGGCTGCGTCCCGGTCTGTGGTGGTGGGGCGACTGACCTCACGGGCACGCAGGGCGCGGTCCGCGTTCACGAGGCCGGTCACACCGTCGCGTCCGAATTCACGCCCGCCGGTGCCGGGGCGTCGCGGCGGAGTACGATCGTTGGCCATGCTGGCGATCGTAGCCGCGGTACGCAATGACGAGGGGGAGTGCTCATGCCGGAAGGGCACGTGATCCATCGCCTGGCGCGCACCACGATGAGCACCTTCGGTGGACGGCCCGTCCGCGTCAGTTCTCCGCAGGGGCGCTTCGCCGAGGCGGCGGCGATCCTCGACGGACACGTGCTGCAGGGGGCCTCTGCCTGTGGCAAGCACCTGTTCATCGACTTCGACGCGCCGCACCCCGAACACATCGTGCACATCCACCTGGGGCTGATCGGCAAGTTCTTCTTCGAGCCCGCCGGTGCGCCACGGGGAGCGGTGCGGCTGCGGATCACCGACGGCGAGACGGCGGCAGACCTGCACGGGCCGCAGATGTGTCGTCTGGTAACCGCCAGCGAACAACGTGCGCAGATCGAGAAGTTGGGGCCGGACCCCATCCGCGCCGACGCCGATCCTGACATCGCATGGCAAAGGATCCGGCGCTCCGGGCGCAGCATCGCGTCGCTTCTGATGGATCAGCGGATCACGGCCGGGGTGGGCAATATCTATCGTGCCGAGGTGCTCTTCCGGCACCGGATCAACCCGATGTGTCCCGGGAACCGACTCAAGCGCAGCAGCTGGCAGCTCATCTGGGCCGATCTCGTCGAGCTGATGCGCGACGGGGTGGAAGCGGGCCGGATCGACACGGTCCTGCCGGAACATGGCCCGCAGGCCCAAGGGCGCCCGGCCCGAGTGGATCGTCATGGCGGCGAGGTCTACGTCTATCGACGTGCTGCCCAACCCTGTCTGGTCTGTGGCTCCGCCGTGCGGGTGGCCAAGCTCGAAGGACGCAATCTCTACTGGTGTGGCCGATGCCAGCGCAGGCACTGATCCACTGGGGCGGGCTGGAGATTCAGCTCTCGCCCGACGGGCACGTGGCAGACGTCAGCTGCCAGGACCGACAGGTGCTCGGCGGTCTGGCCGTGCGCTTGGAGGATCGCTGGCAGCTGGAGCGCACCGATTTCCTGCTGGACGAGGTGGAACAGCACTACCGGCTGGAGACCGAGGGGGCCCTCCAGGCGAGGGCCATCGTGCGTCAGGTCTTCGACGAGACCTGGAGCCTGCGCCTGCAGGTGCAGAACCTCACCGACGTGGAGATCGCCGTGCCAGGGGCCTGGCTCGAGCTCGATTCGGTCTGGCCGGCGCGAACCTGGCTGGCGGGTGCGGAGGGGCAGATCAGCATCGACGCGCAGCGCGACGACGCCCAGTTGCTGACCTTCACCCAGCTGCGGGGCCGCAGCCGCTTCAGCGAGGGACGGCGGTGGCTGACCGATCGGCCCATCCGGCTCACGGCATCGGGTACCCCGCGTGCTGGCTACCAGGTGAGCTGGCGTGCCGACTGGTTGCGCGACGAGCGGGTCCAGGCCGCCGCGCTGCCCCGATGGTGGCCGGAACGCACGGTGATGCTGGATCTGCAGGACGAAGTGCGTCTGGAGCTGCCCGACGCGGCGGTGGAGGCGGCCGGCATCCACGTGCTTCAGGATGATGAGACCACGTGGCTGACCGCCCAGGAAGGGGTCCACCTGGCCCAGGTGCACGCGGGCCGCGGGACCACCGACGTCGAATTGGCCTGGGCCGGGGATCTGGTGACCGACCACGTGCGTCCCGCGGTGGAGGCCTTGTCACGGCGTGATCCACGAAAGCTGGGTGCAGCCGAGGTCTTCCTGCTGGGCCGGGCTGCTCGATTGGGCCAGGGTGCCGCCGTCGAGCCGGACCACCAGATCCAGGCGGTGGAGAGTCTGGTCGCTCGCCCCGGGGCACTGCCGCCCCTGGCCCTGGCGGCTGCGGCCGACCTGTTGATGCACGGCGGCCCGGTTGGTCTCGTTGACGAGCTACCAGAACTCGCTGAGCGGGTGCCCTTGCAGCCGGGCGCGGTCACCTGTCTCCTGCACGCCACGCTGGCGAGTCGCCTGGTGGGCGGGGCGGAGCAGCTGCCCATGCCATCAGGCACTGTGCAGTCCACCCCGGCCGGCGCGGCGGTGGCCGAGGCGATCGTGCGGATGGAGCTGCAGGCGCTGAGGCCCGCCGACGTGATGCCGCCCCAGGTCCGTCGCGTCCTGTCGTTGCTGGGTCCCGGGCTGCCGGGCCGCACGGTGGATCCGCTCACCAGGGCGATCATCTGGGCCAGCTCCTCCTCGCTCCCGGAGCAGTGGGAGGTGCCGCAGTGGCCGGTGCCGCTGGCTCGGGTGCGGGAGGACGCCCGGGGTCGGCTGCTGGCGGAACACTGTGACGTGGAAGCGCTCGCCTGGCTGCTGTGGTGAGCCGCAGTCCGGGGGCATGGGATGTGGGCGTCCAGCAACGGCCTGCCTGACCACGAGCGCACCGCATCTCAAGGAGGATGGGTCCATGCCAGTCACCCGTGGCCGAAACCGCCGTGTTCCGCAGCTGCTCTCCCGCGTCTTCTACGTCGCGGCGGTCATCGTCGTGTTGCGCGAGGTCTTCCACGGCACCCGGTGGCGCTGCTGACGGCCCTCTGCGGAGTCGCCGCATCGCTGGGTATCGGCTACCTGCTGGGCCTGGTCACGGGGCACACGGGCCGGCCGCGATCTCGCGTCGTCAGCATCATCCAGCACATGGTGCTGGGGGAGAACGCCACGTTGCCCAGGATGGTGCCGCACTGGGTGCAGTCCCTGGTGGGCCTGCTGATGGCCGTCAGCCTGCTCGGCGCCTTGCTGGTGCGGATGCGCTCGCAGCGCATCCGGGCCACCACACAACTTCCGGAGGAGCTGGAAGTTCGCAAACTGCTGGCAGAGAACCCGTCGGATTCCCTGGGCTACTTCGCGACGCGACGCGACAAGCAGCTGGTCTTCAGCGCGGGCCGCCGTGCGGCGGTGGCCTGTCGGGTGGAGCTGGGGGTCTGTCTGGCCGCCGGTGACCCGGTGGGCCGGCAGGAGTACTGGGCGGAGGCGATCGACGCCTACTTGGAGTTGTGCCATGCGTACGGCTGGACGCCGGGTGTGGTGGGCGCCTCGGAGGATGGCGCGGCTCCCTGGTCCAGGCGCTCTTCCCGTCGAGCACGCAGGGCCCGGAGGGAGCAGGGCACGGCGAGGTGACCGCGGGCCTGCTCTCCTTCGTCCCCTGGGGTCCCGACGGATTGTCCCTCGACGTGATGCGTCGCAACCCGGAGGCGGACAATGGCGTCACGGAGTTGATGGTGGCCGGGTTGATGGCCGCGGGCCGCGGGCCGCGGGCCGCGACCGCGGCTGGCGCCGGGTCTCCATGAACTTCGCGGTCTTCCGTTCGGCCTTCGAGGAGGGCGAACGCGTGGGGGCCACGGCGCTGGACCGGGCCAAGCGTCGCGTGATGCTGATCTTCTCGCGCTGGTTCCAGATCGAGCAGCTCTACCGCTCCAATGTCAAGTACGCCCCCAGCTGGCAGCCGCGCCTGATGGCCTATGAGGATCCCGCCGACGTGGGGCAGGTGGGGGCCGCCATGGGCATCGCCGAGGGCTACCTGGACCTGCCGCGCTGGCTGGATCCCTGGCCGACTCAGGAGCAGGAACTCGTGTCCGCCACGGATCCGCTGGTGGTGGACTTCCTGTCTCGCCCCGCCTTCGAACTGCCGGCCGTGCGGGTTCCCGAACAGATGCGGGTGCGGATGGCCAAGCGGCAGGCGCTGCTGACCGCGGGGGAGCAGGCCTATCCGGTGCACACCGGGGTGCACGACCGGTGCGTCGAGGTGACTTCCAGGGCGGGGGCGGAGCTGGCGATCGGGGGCCGGATCCTCGGCGTCATTGACCACGGCGGGGTCTGTTTCGTGCGACTGCAGGACTGGTCAGGAACTGCGCAGGTCTTGCTCGACGCCTCCCGATTGGGCCGCGACGAGCTGCGCCGCTTCGACCAGGTGACCAATCTGGGCGACCCGGTCAGCTTCACTGGCGTTGCCGGGGCATCCCGCAACGGAACGCCGTCGCTGCTGGCCGAGCGGTGGCAGCTCACCAGCAAGTGCCTGCGGCCCCTGCCAGGCAAACACCACGGCATCAGCGATCCGGAAGCCCTGGTGCGCCAGCGCTACCTGGACCTGATCGTCAACCCGTCGACGCTCGAACGGCTGACGGTGCGCAGCCGCGCCTTCCAGGCCGTCCGCAGCACTTTCCTGGACGCCGGCTACTTGGAGGTGGAGACGCCGATCCGGCAGACGATTCACGGCGGTGCGAATGCTCGTCCCTTCCGGACCCACATCAATGCCTATGACCTGGACCTCTACCTGCGCATCGCGCCGGAGCTGTACCTGAAGCGGCTGATGGTGGGTGGCTGTGACCGGGTCTTCGAGATCGGCCGGAACTTCCGCAATGAGGGCGCCGACGCCACCCACAATCCCGAGTTCAGTGTCGTGGAGGCCTATCAGGCGCATGGCGACTATCGCACCATGCAGCAGATCACCCAGGAATTGGTGCGTCGGGCGGCCTTGGAGGCGACGGGTTCGACGGTGGTGCGTGGGACGGGCCGCGACGGTATTCAGCACGAGGTGGACCTGGCCGAGCCATGGCGCTGGATCCCCGTGCACCAAGCGATTGGAGAGGCGCTGGGGGAGGAGGTCACCGCGGACACGCCCCGGGAGCTGCTCGTCGCCTTCTGCGAACGGCTGGGGATCGAGGTGGAGCCGCGGGCCACGCGGGCGCAGGTGCTGGAGGAGCTGTACGACGAGCTGTGCGAGAAGCCGACCGTCGCGCCGACATTCTTCTGCGACTTTCCCGCGGAGCTCTCGCCGCTCACCCGGCCGCACCGCGACGACGACCGGCTGGCCGAGCGCTGGGACCTGGTGGTCTTTGGCTCGGAGCTGGGCACCGCCTATTCGGAACTGGTGGACCCGGTGATCCAACGCGAACGCCTCACCCAGCAGTCGCTGCTGGCGGCCAAGGGCGATCCGCGAGACGATCACCTTCCCTCTGGTCCGGCCACGGGGTGCGGGGCGGGTCTAGTCTCGGAGGGTGGCTGATTCCGCAGGGCAGGTGAGCGTCTGCGCCGGGCGCGAGGTGCGCTGGCGGGAACGCGACGGGAAATCCTTCCACGCCGAGGCGCTCGCCCGGGTGCGGCCGGATCTGGTGTCCGGCGTCGTGATGGTGGACGGTTCGGTGGAGTGGTACGCGTCGGAGCCAGAGATCCCGACGCCCACCGTGGCGCGTCGGCTGGGCAAGGCTGTGGACGGGCTGCGACTCAACCACGTTGCGGGGCTGGCCTTCCGCTTTGGCAGCTGGCTGCAGTCCAACCGGGAATTCTCCCGGTTGCGACACGAACGCCTGCGCACGGTCTACCGCGACGCGGATTCGCTGGCGATGGGGATGGCGGAGTCCATGGCCTATGACCGGCAGGGCTGGGACCTGCAGGAGCTCAGGGTTCGACGTGCGTGGCCCCAGGTTCCCACCGTCGTGCTCAGCGCCGCCGACGCGTCGTCGGGGAAGTGGGTACATCAGCAGGAACGGTTGGCGAGGCTGTTGGGAGCTCGGCAGGTGGTGGTGCCGGGATCCAAGCACCTGATGATGCTGGACAGACCCGACGCCATCGCCGATGCCGTCGCCTGGGTCCGCAGCCAGACCATCCACGCTCACCCCCAGCAGGATCACCCTCGGTGAAATCAGCCCGATGGGTGGGGCGTCGGCGCAGCGACGTGGCTAGCGTGGCAGCTGACACACCACCGATCAGGAGGTCTGAGCATGTTCGGCAAGAAGCGTCCCGGCCGTGTCCTCGCCGTCGTCACGAGCGCCGGCGAGTACCAGAAGGTCGGCTACCGCACCGGGCTGTGGCTGGGGGAACTCACCCATTTCCACGATGTGGCCACCAAGGCAGGCCACGAGGTTGACATCGTCAGCATCGACGGCGGCAATGTGCCTCTCGATCCGGAGAGTCTGACTGCCCCCATGCTGCTGATGGGCGGCACCGGCAAGCACTACGAGGACCGCGAGTACATGAACCTGCTCCAGGACACTCGCTCGGTGCGCCAGGTCTCCGCCGACGACTACGACGCCATCTACCTGACCGGCGGCCACGGAACCATGTTCGACTTCGACGATCCGCACCTGGCGTCGCTGGTGGCCGACTTCTGGCAGGAGGGCAAGGTGGTCTCGGCCGTCTGCCACGGACCGTGCGGCCTGCTCGAGGTCGAGATCGACGGCATTCCGCTGCTCCAGGGCCGCAAGGTGACCGGATTCAGCGCCGCTGAGGAGAAGCTCGCCAAGCGCGACGACGCCGTGCCCTTCTCGTTGCAGGACGAGCTGAAGGCCAGGGGAGCCAAGTACACCAAGGCGCTGCGGCCAATGGCTGAGAAGGTCGTCGTCGACGGGAAGCTCGTAACCGGCCAGAACCCGATGAGCGCCACCGCCGTGGGCAAGGCCGTTGTCGACCTGCTGCGCAAGAAGTGAGAAGGGAATGACCATGGGATTCATCGACACTGCAGCACTGCGCCTGGTGGAGGGTTACCGGGCCAATCTTTCGCCCCGCAAGGGCTGGAATTGTGCCTCCGGGGTGGCCGGTGGGGGTACTTGCTCGACGGTGATCCGCGACTCGATCCGTGACCGGGGAGCCGTGGGCACCGCAGGCGTGGCAGCGCGCCAGTTCGCCACCTGCGCCAGCGCAGCCAGAACACTGCGCAGGAGCGATGCCCGGGTGGAGGGCGTGTGCTGCTGCGGCCCCATTCCGATCCCATTCCGCTTCTGACCGTCGCGCCGATTGTCCCGCTACGCCCCGGATCGTCTAGACTCGACGGGTTCGCACTCCGAAGGCATCCTTCGGACGTGTGGATTCCGGGGCGTAGCGTAGTGGCTAGCGCGCCTGCTTTGGGAGCAGGAGACCGCAGGTTCGAGTCCTGTCGCCCCGACCAATTCAAGAGCTTCATCTGACAAGGCGTTTCTCCTAGTTGACTAGGGGGAACGCCTTGTTTCATGTCTCGGTCCGATGAGCACCAAGGGGCCTTCGAGGGACTTGTGTGGACATTCATCTCCCACGTATCTCCCACGACGAGAGGCTCGACATGACGACGAAGCGGACAACCTCATCACCGACCAGTAATGGGGGAAACGCCAGTGACTTGCGTTCCCCCCAAGGGGAACGCTCCAAGCGCCGCGGGCGCTCCAAACGGGGCTTTGGACGTTTGGACAAGCTTCCCTCTGGGAAGTGGCGTGCCCGGTACCTGGGCCCAGATGGTCAGGTGCACTCGGCAGATCACACCTTCGTGGCCAAGATCGACGCCGAAGGTTGGCTCGTCGACATCGAGCGGTCGATCAGCCGGGGTGAGTGGCAGCCCCCGGTGGCTCCCCAGCCCGAGCTGGTGAAGGAGGAGGCCCCGGTCGAGGTCGTGTTCCGAGACCTGGCCCGTGACGAGGTGGCCCGACGTGATCTGACACCGAGGACGAGGGCCCTGTACGAGAGTCTGTTGGATCGGCTGATCCTTCCCGAGTTCGGGGATCAGGCGGTGGCGTCGATCACGACGAAGCAGGTCCGTGCGTGGTTCGACCGGATGGGGCCGGAGCGGGCGACGCAACGAAGCCACGCGTACGCGCTGCTCAAGTCCTTGCTCGCGGTGTGTGTGGACGAGGAGTTGATTGTCGCCAATCCCTGCCGTATCCGTTCGGCGGGCCGGCGCAATACCACCAGGGCGATGCAGCCGGCGACGGTGGCCGAGCTCAACCGTGTGGCCGAGAGGTTGCCGATGGGGCAGGCGCTTCCCGTGCTGTTGGCCGCGTGGTGTGGGCTTCGCTCTGGGGAGGTGCGGGCGCTTCGGGTGGGGGACGTCGACACCGAGACAGGGTGGATCCACGTTCGTCAGGGCGTGACGCGGATCAAGGGGCAGGTGATCGTGGGTCCGCCCAAGACGCCTGCGGCGATCCGGGATGTCGGTATTCCGCCGCATCTGCTGCCTGCCCTTCGTGAGTGGCGTGCTGGTCTGGAGGAGCGGAGGGCGCGCTCTGCGTACTTCTTCCCTGGTCGCGGTGAGCTGCCGATGAGTGAGAAGGCGCTGCGGTATGCCTTCGACCAGGCACGCGACGTGATGGACCGGCACGATCTCACGTTCCATGACCTGCGTCACACTGCCGCCACCATGGCCGCCCAGAATGGCGCCACGACCGCCGAGTTGATGGCGCGCATGGGGCACACGACGGCCCAGATGGCGATGCGCTACCAGCACGCCAGCCGGCAGCGCGAACAACTCCTGGCAGAGCGGCTGGCCGAGCTGGCCCGCGGTGGCGATGGGGCAGCCGAGTAGGTGTCGATCACGGGAGAGCCCGTGACGGCTTGGGTGGGCATGCAGGATCCACGGCGAGAGATTGAGGTCGAGACTGTGCAGTCGGCTGCGCGGCGACTCGGGGTGTGTCCCAAGACGGTGCGTCGGATGATCTCCGACGGGAAACTTCCGGCGTACCGTCTTGGCCCCCGGATGCTGCGCCTGGACCCGGCGGACGTCGACCGGCTACTGCAGCGGGCGTCCTGAACTGGGACACCAACGCCCCTCGGTGGATCGCCTCTCGGTCGGCCCCAAGCCGTGCCCCGGCAGCCCGTCGAAAGAGGCCCCCCCGTCCGGCGGTGGCGACAATCCGAAACCTCTGGGGGACGCGCGTTGCTCGCTTCGGGCGGACGGGCTACCTTGTAGCCATGCGCATCTGTCAGGTCACCACGACGCCGGACTTCTCCGGCGCCGTCGCGTTGTCCTGACACAACGCAGCATCCACCAGGCCTCGGAGTGATCCGGGGCCTTCGTCATGTCTGGGGGCTGTAGGGGCACTTCGTGGTCACGACCCGAAGGAAGACCCTCCATGTCCCAACATGATGACCTGCTCGATCACCGCGAGCTCAACCATGACCTGCACGTCTTCGCCACCGATCCCTTGGCGGGATCAGGTCTGCCTCTGTGGCTGCCAGCCGGGGCAGCCATCCGGGAGGAACTCGAACGCCTTGCGAAGGACATCGCCCACGACGATGGCTGTCTCGATGTCCGCACCCCAGTCCTGGGCAAACGTGCCTTGTTCGAGCGCTCCGGTCACTGGACCAAGTTCAGCAAGGACATGTTCCCGCCCATGAGGCTGGGTGAGGACGAGGTCGTGCTGCGGCCCGCGAACTGCCCCCACCACGCTCTCGTCTACGCGTGCGAACAGCGCTCGTACCGTGACTTGCCGATCCGTCTCAACGAACTCGCGCCGATGTTCCGCGCCGAACGCTCCGGCGTCGTGTCCGGCCTCCAGCGTGTGCGCCAGATCAGCCTCGACGACACCCACGTCTTCTGCCGCCCCGACCAGGTCCAGACCGAGGTCGCCGCGGCTCTGCGCTCCGCGCTCAAGGCCCAGCGGATCCTCGGCCTGCCCGTCGACTACGTCCGACTGTCCAAGCGCGACGAGTCCGACGCGTGGCTCGGCTCCGCCGAACAATGGGATCATCACCAGGACGCGCTTCGCGCCGCTGTCCTGGAGGTGCTCGCCGATCAGAGGATCGACCTGGTCGAAGCCGATGGGGAGGCCGCCTTCTACGGTCCCAAGCTCGACCTGCAAGTCCGCGATGGCCGTGGTCACGAGGAGACCATCGCCACCGTCCAGCTCGACTTCAATCAGCCCGAACGTTTCGACCTCACCTACGTCGACGCGGACGGCTCCAAACAGCGGTGCGTGATGATCCACCGTGGAACCGTCGGTGCGATGGAGCGCGTCGTCGCCTCACTCATGGAGCGCTATCAAGGCCGCCTGCCGCTGTGGCTGGCACCCGTCCAAGCTTTCGTCCTGCCTGTCAGCGAGGCCCAGGACGAAGCGGCCGACGACGCTGCGCGGGTACTGCGGCGCCATGGGCTTCGGGTCGAGGTGCGCCGCGAGGGGAGTCTGGGTAGGCGCATCCGTGAGGCCCGCACCGTGCGCGCAAGCGTCGTGGTCGTCATTGGTGAGCGCGAGGCCGCGCAAGCCATGGTGCAGGCCACCGACGGCCAGGACGGTATCAAACGCACCCTTGCAGTGAATGACCTCGCCGAGCGCATGCAGCAGGCCCACCGGGATAGGGTCGACCTCGCATGGTGACGAGCGGGCCGGGCGCCGATAGCAAATGGCGCCCGGCCCGGCGCTTCACGTGGTCTGGAATCGAGCGGCCCCCTCGCTGGGTGCCCGCCTCCCTCGATGACGAGACACTCCACCAACAGGAGGTGGCGGCGCGACGAAGCAACGTTCGGAAGCTGATGGGTCAGCCTCAACCGCGCAGAGTATTCGCGGCGCGAATGGCATTACCCACGTGAGCCAGATCGAAGCTCACCACAACTCGTTCGCCCAACTGATCCAGACCGATGGCGCGCTCCATCTCGCGGCGCCGACCCAGAACTTCATCCGGCGCGACGGTGGCGCCCAGACGTTGGTAGAACGGACCCTGACCCCGGGTTGTGGACACGTGAAATCCAGCATGGGCTGGAGGAAGCGAGATGATCATCATCATGGCCAGGAAGAACTACTCGGCAGAGTTTCGTCAGCAGGCCGTTGACTTGTACGAGACCTCTCCGGATGCG